>DATNQT010000179.1:0-4713 GCA_036703885.1 Candidatus Sericytochromatia bacterium | reverse complement strand
TCAACTGCTTAAAGATTTGAAGCAACGAATTTTTGTTAGATCGTTTCGTCCAAAACTCGCTTACAAAGCCCCTCTCAAAGTACTCAACAAGCTTTGAGTCGAACGCGGTGAGTTAGAACATGGATAGACTCATCCATCTTTTACCTTACCCAAAGGCATTAACACAGGAACGAACACTCTAAATTTGCACTCCAACGTGAAGCAAGACAGTTTACTGACATGGTTTCGGTGGCTGACTCAGTGGGTTCGCGAAGCCTTCAAGATCGGCCACACTCAACAAAAATCTTTAAAAATCCTTGAGCGAATTTATTCCTCTGATGAATCAACCCTCCTCGTATCCGTGGAACGGGATGCCCCTGGTGCGGTAGCCACTTGGTACCTATTTCAACCGCAAAATCCTCGTAACAAGTTGCTTATCACTCTTGACAATCTGACAGCGGTTCGTTTGGAATTACGCAGAAATCGACCCAAAGGCAGCGAAATGTCAACTCTTGAGCTATCCCTAGTTCAGCAAGATCCAGTGATTAGAACTCATCGATTGAGTATCCAGTGGCTGATCAAGCTGGATAGTTCTCGCACGGTTTTTAGCTTAATTGGAACCTGGGACGCAGACCTTCAGGGAAATAGCTTCGATCCAAATGCCAAGGCGATTACAATCTTGAGCCTAATTGTACGAGAGGCTTTGAACTTAATGCCAATTCCTGGAATGATGTGGCGATCGCGGATTAATAAGTTTCCGTGGACTGAGAGCGTGCAAAGCTACGCCCATTCTGTGTTGGGAGAAAAGCACAACTGTCACATCAAGAGGCTAAATCTCAAAGCAATAAAAGAACTCCAGGATAAAGCCAACTAAGAACCAAGTAGTAGTTATAGACTATTTATAAAGGCGTAGTTTATGGAGTAGTTTGTCAATAAAATTCTGACGATGATTGCCTCTCCCCAACAGCCTTACCTCACGCCCGAAGAATACCTCCATCTGGAGGAACAAAGCCCCGTCAAACACGAATACATTGATGGGCAAATCTATGCAATGGCTGGGGCAAGCGACCCCCACGTCACCATTGCCCTCAACCTTGCCACGCTTCTCCGTAGCCATGTCCGAGGTTCTGGCTGTCGTGTCTACATCTCGGACATGAAAGCACAAATTGAATCACTCAATCGGTTCTACTATCCCGATGTCCTAGTTTCCTGCGATGATCGCGATCTGCGCTTCGCAGCAGCGCTTCGCTATCGGGAAACCCCTACCTATAAAAGCTTTCCTACTCTTATCGTTGAGGTTTTATCTGACTCTACCGAAGCTTTTGACCGAGGTGACAAGTTTGCCGATTACCAGAATCTAGAGAGCCTGCGCGAGTATGTCCTGATTAACACCAAGCGGCAGCGAGTTGAATGCTTCCGACGCAATGCTGAAGGACTGTGGGTTTTGCAGTTCTACACGCCGGAACAAACATCATTTCGGCTCGATAGTATTGGCTTTGAGGGAACACTTGACGCGCTTTATGAAGATGTAGTGTTTGAATAACAAAGGCGAAGTTTTGAGTTTCTCAAATGTCGGTTTTTGTTTTGCTTCAGCTTAGGCAAGAGGAATTACACTACCCGATTAGTGCGAATACACTCCCCATACCAATCAAAGCTAGCTTTAGGAATGCGCCTTTGCGTGGGGTAATCAATATAAATAATGCCAAAGCGTCGGTCGTACCCCCAAGCCCACTCAAAGTTATCCATCAAACTCCAGAGAAAATAACCTTTTAGAGGATACCCCTCACTAAAAGCTCGATGCACTGCTTTTAAATGCTGCCGTAGGTACATAATTCGGTCTGTGTCAATAACCTCACCTTTGGCATTCATTTCATCTTGTGCCGCACAGCCATTTTCAGTAATCAATACTGGCAAATCTGGACGCCCAACCGTTTCACTAATATGACGAATACCCCAATAAATACACTCAGGTAGGATATTCAACCAAGGCATATGCATTCGCGGATATCCCTTGGGCAAGTCGAGGAATTCGTATCCCAGTTCGTTGTCAACTGCCTGGACATAAGTGCCAGTGTAGACGTTAAGACCGATCGCATCTAAGGGTTGATGAATGGTTTCCAAGTCACCTTCCTGGATATCCGGCGCATCACTTCCCAACTGTTCGAGTAAGGTAGGACTATAAGCACCCGTGAGGGCAGGGAAAATGATCCCTCCATTTTGCCCGCAGGTAGGGAACGCCAATTTTGCGGCTGCTACGTGAAGGGGTGACTCATTAATGGGAACAGTTGAAGCAATATTATCTACCAGTGCCACAGAACAGGGAACGGGGGAGGCTGCACGGATTGCCTGACACCCTAAACCATGAGCTAACAAGGCATGGTGGGAAGTCTGCCAAACCTCTTTTAGGGAACTAACACGCTTTCCTGGAGCATGAGGCGGTTCCTCCTTAACACCATAGCCCATGTGAGTGAAGCAGGAGATTTCGTTGATGGTCATCCAGTGGGAAATGCGATCGCCTAACCGACTAACAACAGCTGTAACGTAGTCAGCATAGTCAGAAGCCATCTCTCGACTCTGCCAAGAACCGTATAAGTCTTCCAGCGCTTGCGGAGAGTCCCAATGAAACAAGGTGGCATGGGGGGCAATTCCGTAATGCCGCAGGCAGTCAACCAAACGCTTGTAGAAATCAACACCTTGTTCGTTAACTGCTCCCCGACCATCTGGAATAATTCGAGGCCAAGCAATACTAAAGCGATAATGCTTGATACCTAGTTGTGCCATTAGTTGCACATCTTTTTCGTAAAGATGGTAGTGGTCACAAGCTACTGCACCTGTATCGCCGTTCAGGACTCGTCCAGTCGTAGCGCTGAAGGTATCCCACACACTGGTTTTGCGACCGCCTTCAGTCCCTGCTCCTTCAATCTGATAGGAGGCGGTTGCAGTCCCCCACAAAAAATCCTCTGGGAATTGGTAGCTAGTCATAAGCAATTTTTGGGTAAGTTCGCTTGAATTGTACCCGCACTGGAGCGAACGGGAACTTTTTAGATGGAGATTACGTCTGCATGGTATTGTATTTATCTTCGTTATCTACAAAAACTGACCTCAATTATTCTTTGATTCACTAAATAGAAAAATAGAATTTACGGCTATTAAAAAAGCTGCTCTCTTTTCTCTTCATACATCCAGAAAGTAGAAAAGATATTTCTAAATTAATTCAAACTTACAGTTGTTCTTGTACAAGAACACAAAAACAACCTTTTGATGCCTCTTGAAAAATATTTAAAGAACTTATAGTCAATGACTTTTGCAAATATCGTACTCATCCTGTGATAGAAAACATAGAATATAACTATATCCAGGATTTAAGTCGAGCTGACACACGTTAGTATGCCTAATCACTTCGTATATATCATTATGGATAGCTGCCGTTATGATAGCTATCAAGCCGCATCAACCCCTAACATGGATAAGATCGGGTTAGCTGAGTGTCGCTATAGCTATGCTTCTTGGACATCGCCTTCCCATTATGCTCTACTCATGGGAATGGTTCCTCACACTAGCCCACGCGGCGTTTTTGCCTCTGAGGTATATAAGCATGAATTTGCGAAATGGGTGGAGCGGCTAGGAATTCCCAACTTATCTTTCAAGACATTTGTTCCTCAACTTTCTTTGCCTAAGGTTTTGAAAGACCAAGGATATCGAACGATTGGTAGAGTTTCTCTACCTGTTCTCAACCAATTTACAAGTATTAATAAATATTTTGACGACTATGTATTGATGGCAAATCATAATGATTTTGCAACGATGGTAAAGGAAATAGAATTTCCCGATGAAACTCCTCGATTTTACTTTTTTAACTTAGGTGAAACTCATTATCCCTATATGCTCCAAGGTGAAAATTTGCCTCATATATCCGGAGTACATGGGGTCTTTAAGAAAATGGATGAATTTTTGCTAGCCGATAATCAAAAAAAAGAAGAAATCTCATTTTTTGAGCCGGAGGAAATGCAACGTTTACACAAACAGCAGATTAAATGTGTTGAGTATATAGACGAGCTGCTGGGAGATTTGTTTAGCAAATGTCCTCCCAACACCCATGTTATTATAACCGCTGATCATGGAGAACTATTTGGCGAAGATGGTTATTTTGGGCATGGTCCAGTGATGCATGAAAAGTGTTTTGAAGTCCCTTTTTTAGAGGGATTATGCCCAGCAACTTCAATTAATTAATAGTATCCCGCAAAATATCTCTGTTACAGAAGATTGAGAGGGTTAGTGAATTTTACCTTCTATCAAACCGAGATATCCTAAATCTCGTAGTTTTGCTAAAACTTTGGACACGCTTTCTTCTAGACTTTCTAAATCGGTTCGGCACTCTACTTCCGAGTTAAGGGGGGGTTCATATGGATCGTCAATTCCCGTAAAGTTTTTAATTTCCCCAGCGCGAGCCTTCTTATACAACCCTTTGACATCTCGTTGTTCGCAAACTGCCAAAGGGGCATTAACATACACTTCGACAAAGTTGCCAATCCGTTCTCGGACTTGTTGGCGGATTTCCCGATACGGGGATATTGCTGAAACCAGAACTATAACCTGGTTCCGAGTCAGGAGTTCCGCTACAAAACCAACACGGCGAATGTTTTCGTCCCGATCTTCCTTGCTGAATCCTAAACCCTTAGTCAAGTTCTGGCGCACGACATCGCCGTCTAGGAGTTCAACTTTGTAACCAGAGGA
>DATNQT010000178.1:0-5928 GCA_036703885.1 Candidatus Sericytochromatia bacterium | reverse complement strand
CATACCAAGACATCTACTGTTTTAAAAGCATTCTCAAAGTCTTGTTTGATTAGGGTGCGGACTTTTTGAGCTTTCAGGTAATAGGCGTCGTAGTATCCGGCTGATAGAGCATAGGTGCCGAGCATTATTCGGCGTTTGACTTCTTTCCCGAACCCGGCGGCGCGAGTTTTCGTATACATTGAGAGGAGATTTTCCGCATCGGGCGCACGGAAGCCATACTTAACACCATCGTAGCGAGCGAGGTTTGCCGATGCCTCACTAGGGGCAATGATGTAATAAGTAGGCAAGCCGTAACGGAAACGGGGACAGGAAACCACATGGATTTCAGCCCCCAAGTTTTGTAGCTGTTCGATCGCTTTAGTGACGGTTTGTTCGACGATAGGATCTAAACCCTGACCAAAGGTTTCTTTAATAATGCCAATCTTGAGCCGTCCCCTCGGTCGCAGATCAGGCTGAAGTAAATTAGCGTAGTTGGGGATTTCGACTTTAAGGCTGGTGGCGTCATTAGGGTCATAACCTGCGATCGCACTTAATAAAATCGCCGCATCTTCTACCGTTCGCCCAAAGGGTCCAATTTGATCTAAGGAAGAAGCAAAGGCGACTAAACCATAACGGGAAACCAACCCATAAGTAGGTTTCATTCCAACGACACCGCAAAAAGATGCGGGTTGACGAATCGAACCGCCCGTATCGGAACCGAGTGCCACCACACACTCTCCCGCCGCCACCGCCGCCGCCGAACCACCTGATGAGCCTCCAGGCACCCGCTCCAAATTCCAAGGATTAGCGGTGACTTGATAAGCGGAGTTTTCGGTGGAACTACCCATCGCAAACTCATCCAGATTGGTTTTGCCCACCATCACCGCCCCAGCTTCCTTGAGCTTTTGCGTCACGGTTGACTCATAGGGGGGCACAAAATTTTCTAGAATTCGAGAGGCGCAGGTGGTACGAATCCCCTTGGTACACATATTGTCTTTGATGCCAATGGGAATCCCTGCCAATAGCCCAATTTTTTCACCAGCCGCAATCTTGGCATCCACTTGACGCGCCTGTTCCAGGGCGTGTTCTGCTGTCACAGACAAAAAGCTGTGTAATTTCGGCTCTAGTGCCTGAATGCGTAAGAGAGCTTCTTGAGTGATTTCTACGCTTGATCGTTCTTTACGGATGAGTTGTTTATGCAACTCGCGGATGGATGCCATGCTTTTACCTTTACTGACTTACAGCACGAACTCTAGTATTTTGGCAAAAATTTTACTAGGTCTCATCTCAGAGTGCCTGTGACTATCCGGCTTAAGGAACTAAGTCTCGTAAGCTACCCAGAAATTTTACAGCCAAAGTGACCCTAGTCGTGCCAGGACAACCTGACCTCTGTGAGCGGGAGGCAAATTTTATTAAATAACTCCGAGAAAATAGAGATTATCGCTGACTTTCAACATAGCTACGTTGGTATCTTGAATAAGCCTTGATAATTGCAAGCCATCCCACATACTATGCCTTACAGTCAATTCACTCTCAGCAAGGTAGTAGAAGATTTCAATCTCACGATAAAAGAAGGAAGCCGCTTCTTGCCAGAAATCACCTCTATCACCCCTACCCCTCTACTACAAGAGATTCTCAAAGAAACACTGCCTTGGGCGATTGCTGTGAGTAGTGAGAAAGCCCGCTCCGAGGGCATCATCAACCCTGTACTACTTGAAGTCAAACGACAATTGCAAGGACAGATTAGCGTTTTTTCGGGAGAAGAATTTAATGTAGACCCAGCAGTGGGACTGAGTGGCTATTGTGACTTTCTGCTCAGTAGATCGCCAGAACAGTTATTCATCAAAGCCCCGGCGGTGGTCATCGTGGAAGCCAAGAAAGAAGACCTAAAACCAGCACTCGGACAATGCCTTGCTTCAATGATTGCGGCTTGTCGCTTCAACCAGCAAAAGCAACAGCCTATCCCAACTATCTACGGAACTGTTAGCAGTGGGACTGCTTGGAGGTTCCTTAAGTTGGAAGGACAGATAGTAACCATCGACCTCACAGATTACCCACTGCCTCCGGTTGAACAAATCCTCAGCTTCCTAGTGTGGATGGTCAAAGAGGGCTGACATAGGTAAGCCTTCTCGGTTCAACGACCTTCTCCACAAAAAACACCTACCTGCGATCGCTTGTTGAAGTAGACGCAAAAAAGTCCAAAGATTTTTATCTTTACCGAAACTCAACCTGGAAGACCTGTGGTTTCCCATAATTAAGAAGATGCACCCTTAGCAATAACCCTGACTAGTAGGCAAATTCGTCAATCCAAGCCGTTCGCACACTGGCTGCTTGGTTAGCCTGCCAGACTCTACCACTGGTCACATCCAAACAGGTTAGCCAGCCTTTGCCGTAAACTCTAGTATCGATGCAGATGGCGTGACCGAGATTGAGTGGCACGCCACTTTTTTGACTAGTGTGTCCACAAACCATCGTTTTTCCAGAAAAGTGCGGGGGTGGATTGCGAAACTTTTCCCAAAACAGCATATAGTCGGGTTGCTCTGCCAGAGGCAAATCGGGATAGGCGTTGGCATGGACAAAAAAGTGTGTATCGGTTTCGTACCAATTCACACATACATTCTCAAGAAAATTCCAATGGCGATCGGGTATGTCCTTGAGCTTACCGACTTTGTCAGATTTTGAGTAAGACGCAAGCGTCTCCTTACCCCCGCAACCTCGCCACTCGGATTCCTTTCTACTGCTAAAACGAGCTGCCAGCATCATCAGTTCGTGGTTGCCCCGTAAGGCGACAAGCTGTCCTTTCTCATGCAGCGCCATCAGCCTTTTGATGATTCCTTTTGAATTGGGGCCTCGGTCTACATAGTCACCGAGGGTGATGATTTTATCGGTCGGTTGTGGCTTAACGGCGGTAATGATCGTATCAAAAGCGATCGAGCAGCCGTGAACGTCACCAATAGCAAGAAGGCGCATAGTGAAATCAGGTCAGGTGAGTGCTATCTCACTGTTACAGACATACTCTCTTCAATTATCGATACAATCCGAATTTGTGGCGACTCTGCCAGATTGGTATTTTTCAATACACTCAACTCCTTTTTGTTGATGAGGCTTCCAATCAGATAAGACTTTCCAAGCTGTGTTGGAGGTCTTGAGTCAGGTTAGCTACAGCAAGTCTTGCGCTGTGACGACTCTCCTGATAGACGGAGTAGCGCTCTGAAACCGATAGGGGCTGACCCACTGTCATTTGTACCCGTTGCTTGCCTAAGCGAGGGCGTTGGAAGGGATTACCACCCTTAAGCCGAGTTACCACATCCCACAAAAGTAAAGTTGTCTCAGCAAACCGCTCGACTGTTGGTTTTTCTGCAACGTAGTGCCCTGTGACAGCGACGAAAGTTTCTACCAACCGCATATGCCACATCCGCAGATTGGCTTCCTCAGCAATGCGATCGGCGAGTCCACGTCTCAGAGGAGACACGGCTTTTATATTCTTGAGATCTTCTCGATAGATGTAATTCCAACCCGCCTGCTCTAAGCGACGACAGCGATCAATTAAAGTCCCCTTCGGCGGCAAGTCAAAATACGTTTCTGCTACTTGCAGCGCGGTGTGCATCAGCGCTTGAAGGCGAACGGCAAAGGCGTCATTCGCATCAATCCGTGAGCCTTGCAGTGGGGAGGGGATGTCTCTTCCCATAGTTGGTATTTGATGATAAAACCGAGTGTAAAATTCTTCCATTAATGAGAGTAAATGCTCACCCAAACGAGAGAGCCGCCGATAAAGGGAGGCTTCGTAAGGCGAGAAGCCAGGAGGTTGATTTGAACCCTCAATCTGCAAATCTGGGCTGTCCGCCGACGCTTCTGGCATCGCTAGTGCAGGAGTAGCGATCGCCTCTTCTTTCGGCAAATCACTGGCAGCTTCCAATTCATGTAAAAGCTTTTCTAGAGATTGCCAGGGAGCTTCGACATAACGATAGTGAATTCCTACTGGCACAATCAACACTTGCTCAGAACGTCCAGCCTTGAGCAAATCTTCAACACACCAAAAGCCTAATTGAGCAATACCTGGTTCTAGGGGGCTGATAATCTCACTGTGACCGTTGGTAGCTCCTTCTGGAGCAGCAGCCATAGGCAGTTGACCATTGGCAAACAAATCACGAGCCGATCGCAATCCCGTCCAGTCTGCCTTGCCCCGATGGATGGGCGTGCAACCTAAGCGAGAATAAAGCCAGCCTACCTGTGAACCTGCCCATAGTGGAATTCCCCGGTCATAGATAAAATGGGCATGAATCGGAGACTGTAGCTTTATACCCTGTTGTCTTGCTACCCGTGGCACTATCTGCCAAAGCAAGTGAGCCATACAGAGTGGGTCATCAACCTTGGGATGACGAAATGCTATCAGAAAGCGAATCTTACGCTCCTGAAATTGGCGATATAGATCGACCAAAACCTCGGCGTTGTCTGCTTGAATATCAGTAATCCCTAGGTGTGAATGAATCCAGAAGGGTAACACCTGCTGGGCGACTCGTAGAACTAGAGAATTAAAAGCTGGTGGAATAAATTTTAGAGGAGGTTGAGCGTGAATCATTAAATCTGGCAAGGTCGTTTCTCCTGAATTGCAATCTGCGCTCGGCTAAAGTCCTCGTATGAGTTCCATTGCGGCGCGATCGCCTATTCTAGATTTATCTGAAATAACGATTATTTACTCGAAATAGGGAACCAAAACTCTAATTGTCACAAATATTTTTTTCGCCCTACTGAAAGGACTAACTAATATGCTTGGATTAACGGAAATCAATAAAGTTATTAGGAGAATTTTATTTCTGACTTTAAGGGACAATGAATTTTCAATCCTTAACTCTAGAATTCGTTAGAATTATCATGAACTTACGCGATCATACACAAAAATACAGAATATTATTCAATTAAATAAATGAGGTAAATTAACATGATCCAAAGACCTTTAATAAATTCAGAATTAGTCGCACAACTTGATGAAGAAGATTTATTTGATTATTTCTACGATCAGCAGGGAAGCATACCGGGAACCCTCAAAATTGACAAAAACGCCCCACAGCCTGAGATTATCTTAATTGACTACAATGAGACAGAACGTACTCGTGTGCCACTGGAGAAGCCTGAAGATTGTCTTCTCTATTTAGATACGGATTCAGTGTCCTGGGTGGATGTAAGGGGATTAGGCAGTGAAGATGTTTTGCAGCGGCTAGGTAAAGTCTTCAAGTTGCATCCGCTGGTGCTAGAAGATATTGTAAACGTTCCCCAGCGACCTAAAGTAGAAGATTATGAAAACCATTTGATAATCATTTCCCAGATGGTACTGGTTAAAGAAAATGGTACGGGTTTTTGGGCTGAACAAGTTAGCTTGGTCTTAGGAAAACATTATTTGCTCACCGTACAAGAAGAACCAAAACGAGATTGTTTTCAACCGGTGCGCGATCGCATCCGTGCTGGCAAAGGGGCTATCCGCAAGCAGAAAGGCGATTATCTAGCTTATACACTAATAGATTCGATTATCGATGGCTTCTTCCCCGTGCTGGAAGCTTATGGAGAGCGAATTGAAGAATTAGAAGATGAAGTCATTACCAATCCAACCCGACGCACAATCGAAAAGATCTATCAAATTCGACGGGAATTATTAGCACTTCGCCGTGCTATTTGGCCACAACGAGATGCTATTAATGTCTTAATTCGAGATGGAAGCGATTTGATCAGCCCTGATGTGCGAGTTTATCTACGAGACTGTTACGATCACGCCGTTCAGGTTATGGATATGGTCGAAACTTACCGGGAGCTAACTTCTGGTTTAATGGATGTTTATCTATCCTCAGTTGGCAATAGGATGAACGAGGTTATGAAGTTCTTAACTGTCATGTCGTCGATTTTTATTCCGCTAACCTTTATTGCTGGAATATACGGGATGAACTTTAATACAGAAAA
>DATNQT010000177.1:0-9070 GCA_036703885.1 Candidatus Sericytochromatia bacterium | reverse complement strand
GCAGGCGATCGCTCCTCAGACTGTGTTGTTTCTGGCTTTGATGAGTAGGTAGTAGCCGTCGGTGTCGGTTCGGGGTGATTGCTGCTCATGCCATTGCAAGCACTTAGCGTCATTGCCACACCCAGGAATGCGAGGAAAATTTTCGACTGTATTAAGTGTTTGCTCATATGCTTCACCATCAGGTCTTAACCTGTATTTACCCAGACATCTTGTACCCTTGAAGGGTAAGCCTGTCGCTAAACCCACAGAATGCCCGTGCCACAATAAATTGCTCTCTTGTGGTTTCGGCTTCTAGCCCCTCCTAAAAGGGGTGCAAGATGTCTATTTATCTATATTTCTTTCTTCTCCTTCAGAACTCAATCTTCAGGACGACAGAAAAACTCCTTTTCTTGCATTCTTGCTTCAAGCTCCGGAGCTTTAGCCAGTAGCTTTTCCTACTCAGTTCGCTGACCTTAATGGTGGCAGAAGTTAATTAGCCGTCTTGGCAAGTGTTGGTGTCAGATGTTAGAACGGCTCTGGGTACTGCTTCTCCCAAAACTTGCAACCCTCCAATAGTTCCACAGGCATTCCTCAAGCTACAATGCAATCTGGCAAACGTTTTTGCTACCCCACGCTCAGTAGATTCGGATAGACCACCCCCATGATCCACGAAGTTTTCATGCCCGCCCTCAGTTCCACGATGACCGAAGGCAAAATTGTCTCCTGGCTTAAATCTCCAGGTGACAAAATTGAAAAAGGCGAAACCGTAGTGGTGGTTGAGTCGGATAAGGCGGATATGGACGTTGAGTCCTTCTATGAAGGTTATCTGGCTGTAATCACCGTACCTGCTGGGGAATCCGCTCCTGTGGGGTCTGCGATCGCATTAGTGGCAGAAACGGAAGCCGAAATTGAGACCGCTAAACAACAAGGTAGCCAATCGAGCCAAGCTCCTGCTGCGGCGACAGCCCCAAGTGAAACCGCACCAGCACCAGTACCTGTAGGAGCAAGCCCAGCAGCGGATCAAGCTACCACCAGCCAGCGTAATGGACGGACTATCGTCTCGCCCCGGGCCCGTAAATTAGCCAAGGAACTGAAGGTCGATCTCAGCACCTTAAAAGGCAGTGGTCCCCACGGACGGATTGTTGCTGAAGATGTAGAAGCCGCAGCAGGTAAAACCTCTACTCCTACACCTGCTCCCGCAGCGACGACCACACCACCCGCCAAGACACCCGTCGCTCCTCCTCCAGCCGCCCCCGCCCTCAAACCAGCACCAGCATCGACTCCAGCCGCTCCTGTAGGCGTGCCTTTAGGTGAAGTCGTACCGCTCAATACGCTGCAAAATGCGGTGGTGCGGAACATGGTTGCCAGTCTTCAGGTGCCCACCTTTCATGTTGGTTACACCATCACAACCGACGAGCTGGATAAGTTATACAAAAAAATTAAGTCTAAGGGTGTGACGATGACGGGGCTGCTTGCCAAGGCAGTGGCTGTCACCTTGCAAAAGCATCCCGTGGTAAATGCCAGTTACACAGAACAAGGCATTCAGTACCACAGTGCCATTAATATTTCTGTCGCTGTGGCAATGCCGGGTGGAGGGCTAATTACGCCAGTATTACAAAACGCTGACCAGGTAGATATTTATTCCCTGTCTCGTAGCTGGAAAGACTTGGTAGAGCGTGCCAGACTCAAGCAGTTGCAACCGCAGGAATATAGCTCTGGTACGTTCACACTGTCGAATTTAGGGATGTTCGGTGTTGACAGCTTTGATGCTATCTTACCGCCGGGACAGGGTTCGATTTTGGCGATCGCGGCAGCGCGTCCTCAAGTTGTGGCAACTGACGACGGTTTAATGGGCGTGCGCCGTCAGATGCAGGTGAATATTACCTGCGATCACCGCATCATCTACGGTGCTGATGCTGCCGCCTTCCTGCAAGACTTGGCGAAGTTAATCGAAACCGATCCGCAATCGCTAACCATGTGACATTGAGCTTGCTCGCCGCCGAAAAGCTTAGAGAATTCCGGCGTTCGTCGTTTGTAGTTCATAGTTCACTTCTGGTCGTAGAGACGTTCCGGCAGAACGTCTCTACTCTTTGTGCGGGTTGGTAAAAAAGAAACGTATACAACATGGATTGGGCATTACCCACAGTCTTTGCAGGCAATTCACGAATAGTCCCTAAAATTGTTGGTTCAACAAAATGCAAGCGAATTTACGCTCAGTAGATATAGCAAAGTGCTGAGTGCTGAGTGCTGAGTGCTGAGTAAAAACGTAGTCTATAAAAGGGTTTTGGGTGTTCAACCCTGTCCTAACCTAAGTGGCTACTGCTATAATAGTAATCTTTAATACAATCTAATACCTGCTCTGCTCCTTACGATTTGGACTGTTATGGTCAACCGTGCGCGAGGAGTAGGATGAAAAGATTTGGCAGATTGAGAAGGACAAAGTGGCTGGGGATAGGTCTTATCCTTTTCGCAATAATTTTTAGCACGGGTGCCTTTGCCCAACAGGCAGCTCAAATGGACTCTAAGGCAGCGATGGCAAGGCTCAGGGTTGCGCCTGCAGGTTATCCAGGGACAGTGCATCTGTTGCCTGCCACTCTGGAAACTACCCAATGGGGCTGGTATGACAATTCCCAATCTCCCGTGCTGGAGATTGCCTCTGGCGATACGGTGGTTGTGGAAACAATGATGCACTCCCACAATCAGATCGTGCCAGGGAAAACGATTGAGGAGCTAAAAAAGCTACGGACTGATTATCCCGGACGCGGACCCCATACGATTACGGGTCCAATTTATGTCCAAGGTGCAGAACCTGGGGACGTTCTGAAGGTACAGATTCTCAAAGTCGTTCCTCGTTCCTACGCCGTCAATTTCAATATCCCAGGAATGTTCGGTGCATTTCCCGATAAGTTTCCCGATGGGCAAGTCAAGTATTTTTATCTAGATATGGATAAAAAAGTGGCGCAATTTGCTCCAGGAATTGAGATTCCTCTATCACCATTTCCCGGAACGATTGGAGTTGCCAGAGCAGAACCCGGAAAGTATAGTACGGTTCCGCCGGGTCCCTACGGCGGTAACTTAGACATCCGTGACATGGTGGCAGGGACAAGCTTGTATCTGCCTGTATTTGTCAAAGGTGGCTTGCTGTGGACTGGTGACTCTCATGCCGCACAGGGTAATGGGGAGATTAACTTAACAGCGATGGAAACGGCGTTCAAAGAGCTGGTACTGAATGTCTCGGTAATTAAGGGTAAAAAGCAGGATTGGCCTAAGATTGAAACTCCTACCGATTGGATTACGCTGGGGGTTGATAAAGACCTGAACAAGGCTTTAGATATTACTAAAGCGGAAACAAGTAAGTTTTTTGCAGAGCAACGTCGCATCAGCCCGACTGAGGCAGGGACGCTCATGGCTCAAGTTTCCGATTGTCGGATTTCCCAAATCGTAGATGTCAACAAGGGCATTCATTGTCTCAATCCTAAGACTGTCCAAGCTAAACGAATGGTTGAGTATCCTACTGCTGATACAGCGCAATACTATGTCACCAGTGATAAGGGTAGTGACTTAAACCAAGTGATGAATAATGCATCTATGGCAATGATTGAGCGGCTTGAGCAGAAGCAAAAAGTGTCGCGCTTGGATGCTTATGCGCTTGCCAGTATGACAATGGATTGCCGTTTGGGGCAGATGAAAGCTGAGGAAAAGAGCGTTCACTGCCTAGTGCCCAAGAATATTTGGGTGGCAAATCGTTGATGACTGGGTTTGATATGAAAAGCGATCGCTCTTTGTAGGCGATCGCTAAACCTTCCTACATTGTCTACTGCTCATGGCACTACTAGGGCAACTCAGCTTACTAGCGATTTATTTCACTGTCTGGATATTCATGCTGGGAGTCACCGTCCCAACCGCTTGGGGTGCTGAAGCGATTAAAGTTGTCACCACAACTTCCGATCTGAAAAGTTTAGTGCAAGCTGTAGGTAGAGAACGAGTAGAAGTCAGCAGCATCGCCCTCCCTGCTCAAGACCCTCACACCTTTGAACCCAGACTCGCGAATTTACAACAACTTAAGGATGCCAAGCTTACCGTCAAAATCGGACTCGATCACGACCTCTGGTTTGACCGACTACTCCAACAGACGAATAACCCCAATCTACAACGAGGCGGCAAAGGATATATAGATGCCTCAACCGGAATTCCGCTACTGGAAGTCCGCTCAACCACCTTAGCTCCCACCTCAGGACACACCCACGGTGCAGGGAATCCCCACTACTGGCTCGACCCCAATAACGCCGAAACGATAACAGGCGCAATTATGGAAGGTTTGAACCGAATCGATCCAGGATACGCCCAGATTTATCAAGCAAATCGTGCTGCTTTCTTAGCTGAGTTAGAAATAAAAGTCGCGGATTGGGGAAAACAGTTAGCGCCCTACCAAGGCTTACCGATTATTGCTTACCACAACAGTTGGCCCTACCTAGCACGCCGCTTCCGGTTGAATGTAATTGACTACATTGAGCCTAAGCCAGGTGTCCCTGCCAGTCCCACTCACCTGGCAAGTCTAATCCGAGAGATGAAAAACCAGCACGTCCCTTTGGTGGTCAAAGAACCCTATGAATCTGAGCAGATTCCCCAACTCCTAAGCCGGAAAACCGGAGCAAAAGTCGTTACTCTAATTTCTTCAGTGGGAGCGATTCCAGAGGTTCAAGACTACTTTTCTCTGTTTGACTACAACATTAACGCCCTGACTGATGGCTTTGGTAGCACATGGCTGATACCTTAGAACTTTTAGCAATTCCGTTTTTGGTTGCACTTGTCCTCACAGGCATTCACACCTACCTGGGGATTCATGTCCTGAGTCGCAATATTATTTTTGTTGACCTAGCTCTGGCACAAATCTCTGCTCTAGGGGCAACCGTTGCCTTCATGTTAGGCTATCTTCCTCAATCACTAGCTGCCTACGTCTACTCCTTACTATTTACCATTGTCGGGGCTGCCATCTTATCATTGAGCCGCAACTGGACAGGGCGGGTTTCTCAAGAAACGTTTATTGGGGTTGTCTATGTCGTCTCAGCAGCAGCAGCATTTCTGTTAGTAGATAAATCACCTCAAGGGGCAGAACACATCAAACAAATCTTGGTGGGCAGTATTCTCACAACCACCGGGAATGATTTATTAAAGGTGGTTGGACTGTACGGTGCTGTTGGTTTGTTCCACTGGCTTTGTCGGAAACGCTTTCTGTTGATTTCGTTTGAGCCGGAACGAGCAAGTCAGATGGGCTTGCGGATATGGCTGTGGGATTTTTTATTTTATGTGTCTTTTGGCGTAGTCGTAACTAGCTCCGTAGCGATCGCTGGAGTACTCCTGGTTTTCTGTTTTCTAATTATCCCAGCCGCGATTGGCACGCTTTATAGTTCAAGTATCCTGGTAAAGTTGCTTGTTGGCTGGGCTACCGGAATCTTTGCCAGTAGTGTGGGATTAAGTGCTTCCTATTTGTGGGACTTGCCCACTGGTGCTGCAATTGTTTGCGTGTTCGGTGCAACCTTGAGTTTGGCAGCACTGGTAAAGCCTCTAGTTCTCAACACTCAAGAAAAGCGTCAGCAAATCTTTGCTAAAGCTATGTCAGTCTTTCAAGTTAGCGTGCTTGGGGTAATTTTAATATCAGGGCTGTGGTTGAGCGTGAATCCTCATGCTGACCAACCTTTTTTAGACTTGCTAGAGACTTACCAACCTACCATCCGTCAACTGTTCTTAACTCTTGAGGAACGGGAGATTTTTGCTGAAGCGTTTTCGGTGGAGAACCAGGTGCGATCGCAAATTGAGCAGCTAGATGCAATAGAACGCAACAGCCGTTGGCAAGGGGCTGAGTTGACACAGGAGGAGTTACGGCAGTTATCCTCTTACACCGTGTCTTTTCAAGAGATGGAAAAGGGCGAACAATTTGTGCAACGAGAACTAAGGAATAAAGCTCGCGATCGCCAGCGTTGGGTTTTAGGTGTTCCTTTGAGCGCTCTGTCGTTGGGCTGTCTGATTACAGAACATCTAGAAGCTGAAAGCCACAGTGATTCATCCGGTGGATGAAAGCGACGGCGCGATTCTAATCGCTTACTGGCTATATCAACTTCCGTTATTGGAGGCTTGTGCTGCCAGCATGGCTAAAGCTGCCGCTCCAAGTGTTGTAGCCGCGATCGCACCCCATTTTAATGGCGGATTTTTATCCAGCCAGTCAGTGACACTCGGTATCGTCAAGTTGCCAAAATCTCCCTCAACTTTGTCGTAGCCTTGAATCGGTTCAAACACGTTATAAGGCGCATCTTCGGACTTCGGCTGATCGGTTCGCTGCCCTCGAAAAGCGATAAGCAACAATATTGCATCCACGAGTTCAGGCGAGAGGCGCTGGAGTACATCGAGGATTTTGCCCACATCCCCAACGATGAAGTCACGAGTTGGATGCTCGGCAACATAGAGAATAGCATCGGCAACCAAGCTAGGTTCGTAGTACGGGGGTATCCCTGTTGGCTTAACACCGAGCTTGGTGCGAACCTTATTGTAGTAGGGCGTGTTAACGACGGCTGGCTTGATGCTCGTGACGCTAATCGGGATTCCTTCGTGTTGCAGCTCAACGCGCAGGGCTTCCAGGAAACCTTCAATGCCATGCTTGGCAGCGGAGTAGGCGCTTTGCAGGGGCAATCCTCGTCTCCCCTCCATTGAGGAAATATGGATCAGCGCCCCGCGCCCTTCGCGTTTGAGATGGGGCAATGCTACCATCGCACCGTATACTTGTCCCATCAAGTCAACGTCGATGACGCGCTGAAACTCCTCCGGTGCAATCTGGTCAAACTGTGCGAGTATCCCAGTAGCAGCGGCATGAACCCAAGTGTCGAGCCGCCCATATTGTTCGACGGCTTTATCTGCGATCGCTTTAACTTGCTCAAAATTCGTTACATCGGCAGTAACCGCTACAGCTTCCCCACCTTGGCTTTGGATTTCCTCTACTAATGTTTTTAATCCCGCTTCACTGCGAGCCGAGACAACGACTTTCGCTCCCCGCGCTGCGAACTGGAGAGCTGTCAATCGTCCAATTCCGCTGGAAGCCCCAACTACGGCTACGACTTGTTGGTTAATTGGCTTCAGTTGTATCATCACTAATCCTTTGTCCTTTATGAGCTTTCGAGGGCAATTGCCAAAACTTAACAATTCTTTACCCTATGCTCATCAAGGTAATGGTTAACGTTTTGCCCAACGTCTACCAATAGAAGGGGCTTAAAAAAAGGAGACATTAGAGGTAGTTTTGTAATATCATCCAATAGAGAGATGACAAAGTTTTGGATCTACTAAATCCAGGAACGTTCTTGAATATGAACAATCTAAGCCTAACCGCCCAACTAGATCAGCGAGTAATTACCTTGTGGATGGAGTCCCTAGATAATCTCTACCGAGAGGCGCTAAGACCCTGTGAAATCATCCTCGACACATACAAAGTAAAAAACAGCTTGGGAGTATTGTTGCAATATCGCACGTTGCGGATTGAATGCAAAAATCCTGCCTTACGGAATGCATTGATGATTGGGTATCGCTACTATGCGCTGAAAGCTCATAGATTAGGATTCGACTTGTGTTTTAGCGTTAATGGCGAATGGTCAATTGCTTACAATGGTGCTGCGATCGCAAAACATCAGTTCCCATCTGAAGGTGCTGAATAAAACGATTGTAGATTTTAGCTTTTGGATTATTTGTATAGCAAAATATAATATTGGCGACAAGGTGTCCAAGGAAAAGGAAAAACCATCTGGTAGCCAAGTGGTTTAAATCGTACTTCCCTCTTGCTGGGCATTTGAGCGTTAATCCAGAGAGCATTGACGCTGTAGTGCTTCTTGTAGCAAACTTTGGTACTGCTGTTGTTCTAGTATACAAGCACCAAAGCGTTCCAAGTGGGGGTTCATCATTTGAGCGTCAAAGAGGAGAAAGCCGCGCGCTCGCAGTCGCTCAACCAATTCTACCATCGCAACCTTCGACCCTTCCGGAATCCGGTAGAACATTGATTCACCAATAAAAGCTCCACCAATAGCAATTCCTAAAATCCCACCTGCCAACTCGTCACCCTGCCAGGTTTCAACGCTATATGCCCAACCCGCTTTATAAAGGGCGAAATAAATCTTTTGGAGTTCGGCGGAAATCCAGGTGGTTTCCCGGTTTGCACAACCAGCGACAACGCTCTTGAAGTCCCGATTGACAGCTATACTAAAACGTTCTTGATTCAGAACCCGACGTAGGGACTTGGGATAGCGAAATCGGTCATCTAGGGGAATTACCGTTCGCATACGGCTGCTATACCACCCTAAATTACCGCTCTCATCTGCCATCAGAAAGTAGCCTTGGGCATACCCTTGAATTAGGGAAGGGATGTCAAATGCCATTCGTCAGCCCTCTGCGTCGAAGCGGTCGTATATTATCTAGAACCTTAGATTACACCCTGACCCCGGTAGCCTCTAATAAAGGGCTTACCAAACTTATTATGTAAGTGTCATTACACCAGACGCACTTAAAATAATTTCAAGCAGCTATTATATTAGCGAACCCATGTCTGAACCTATTCCACCGCTTACGCTCCCCCCTCCCCAGAATGCCCAGCAGGAGGGAGAATGGTTGCGAGAAGCTCTTGCCAATTGGCTCGATCGCGAGTTTCTCCCAGAACCAGTAAACCAGAAGATTGCACAACGGGCAGCCCAAATTTTTGTCCGACAGCGGATGGAAGGCGAGAACGATTTGGGTTCGCTAGTGATTGCGATTTTGACAGAGATGCAAGCGTTTGACTTTCGAGAGAGTTTTTATAGTGAATTTGCGATCGCCAATGCCGTCAGCGACTTACTGTTAGATAGTCTGGGCATTGACCGTTGCTGTGGGAATTAGTCATTAGTCATCGGTCATTAGCTACTGACCTAATGACTAATAACTACCAACTAGATTTCACAACTCCAGGCAGCAAACCTTGGTGCGCCCATTCTCGAAACACGTTGCGAGATAGCCCAAAGTCACGATAGTAACCACGAGGACGCCCTGTTACCCAGCAACGATTCCGGACTCGATTGGGGGCACT
>DATNQT010000176.1:0-5420 GCA_036703885.1 Candidatus Sericytochromatia bacterium | reverse complement strand
GCTCTCGTTCAATATCAGATTCTTACATCCAGCAACATTGCTAGCGTTACAAACAACACTAACAATTTTGGTAATAGCGACGTTAATAATGCCAATGCCCGTGTTCGTGTACGATTGGTGCAACGGGGCGGTGAGCGCTACTACATAGTCAGCCGCGATAGTGGCAGTGTCTTCACTAGCACCTCCAATGGTTCTCAAGGCTCTGGTGGTAGTTCTACTAGCACTTCCGGAGGCTCTCAAAGTCAGAACCAAAACCAGAACCAGAACCAAAACCAAAACCAAAACCAAGGTAGTGGTTCGACTGTTGCCTCTGGTGGCGGTCAGAACCAGAACCAAAATCAAAACCAAAACCAAAACCAGAACCCGAACCAAAACCAGAACCCGAACCAGAATCAAAACCAAAACCAGAACCAAAACCAAGGTAGTGGTTCGACTGTTGCCTCTGGTGGCGGACAAAACCAGAATCAAAACCAAAACCAGAACCAAAACCAAGGTAGTGGTTCGACTGTTGCCTCTGGTGGCGGACAAAACCAGAACCAAAACCAAAACCAAAACCAAAACCAAAACCAAAACCAAAACCAAAACCAAGGTAGTGGTTCAACTGTTACCTCTGGTGGCGGACAAAATCAGAACCAAGGTAGTGGCAGTTCAGACCAAACTGCTTATCAGCTAGTTGGTCCCTCTAGTCGCTGCTTCCCTGGCTTGGTTGGTCTGAAGCAAATCCCAGCTTCAGAAGTTGCCAATATCACCAACGAAAATCCTGATAGTGCTGTTACTACAGCGAATGTGGATAACACTACAACATCTTCAGCCCAGAGCGCTGCTCAATAAGAAAACACCTTGAAAGGGGCAATTACCAGAAATTGCTCCTTTCCTATGTCCAAGGGCGTTGCTGAACCTGGGTATGAATTGTCATTACTAAGCGAAATGTAATGGAGCGAAGAATCTCGTAGATGCTTCACTCCTCTGCACTGCGTTGGGCATGACAAAGTAAGATTCATATCTCTATTTAAGCAACGCCTGTCCAATTCAGCCTATCGCTTATGAGTTTTGCCTTTAGATTAAGTCACCGAGCTTTAGTGCCACTGCTGGTGAGTGCCCTTGCTACTTTAATACCGCACCTAGCCTCGGCTCAAACACCATCCTCATCAACACTGATTCCTTCTGAAGAACCGTTAGATACAGAACTCCTCAAGCCGGATCTACCGTATACGGGAGGTGACATTATCACAGCGAACACCATCTCCCAGACAGGAATAACAGTCCCTAGCCTTTGGTGGGCAAAACAACAGTTCGATGAGGTTGGTGGCAAACTCATTAACAATTGGATAGCTTACCAAGATGAGAAGCGTATAGATTTAGTAGTCAATCGTCAACCTTGGAGTCTCCTCGACTACTTAGGGAAATATCGCTTCGTTAATAAGTTTGGCACTGTTGCTAGAGATAATAATTACAATCTCAGAGTATTTAGCCAGCAAGCTGCACTCGTAGCTACTTATACCTGTAATTACGCTCAAACTCCACCTGATTGCACGATTAAAATAGTTGACTCTTTCGGCAGGGATGGTTTACCAGTGTTGCGCCCACCGTTTGGAGGTGAATAGGAGTTGTACAAAGATTAATTGAACCTTTTTATGGTTATCGCTAAATATCATAGTCGCTGCTCATTCGTTCCCAAGATTGTTGGATAGTACGATTTGAGCAGCACTAGCTTCCTATTGTTAAATTCTAGAAACTATTCAAGGATGTGGAAATAAAAGGCTGCCACTACGAAATTGCCAACTAAAAGGACTAATGCCCAGAAAAGGCGGAAAGGATATGGGGGTTTACCAGATTTAGCAACGGGTGCGTCATATTTCTTTGTTTGAGCAGTCATAGGCTTTGCTCCTAGTTTAGAGATTTATTAAAAAATCATAAAGTCAAAGAGTACACAAAAGCTACCCTCCCTAGGTTATTCCTTAATTGACTTCATAAAATTCTGTGGAGGTACTTTTGGTTGCCATCATCTAGGCTTGAAGTAGTAGACAGTCGTAACCTCTTGTAGCTAAGCACTCTCCCCAGCGTGGTATGAGCTACGGACTAAAGGACCGGAACGGACGTGGGCAAAACCGAGGTCTTGCGCGATCGCTCCCAGGTGGTCAAATTCTTCAGGCGTCCAATATTTCTGGACGGGCAGGTGTTGGAGGGAGGGACGCATATACTGACCCAGCGTAAGGCGATCGCATCCAGCGTTGTGCAAATCAACCATCGCTTCAATCACCTCGGCTTCAGTTTCACCATGTCCCAGCATCAGTCCGGACTTTGTGGGAATTGTGGGGTTCAGTGTTTTGACAAAACGCAGAACGTCTAGCGATCGCTCATATTGCGCCCCCCGCCGCACTCGTCCCTGTAACCGTCGCACTGTCTCAATATTGTGGTTATAACAAGCTGGACGAGCATCCACGACCATTGCAACCCGTTGTCGCTGCAAATCGGCTAGTGCCTCTCCACCATCCCCTCTACCCCCCCAGAAATCCGCCGTCAGTACCTCAATCTCAGTTCCTGGGTGCAATCGGCGGATAGCCTCCATTGTCGCGACAAACCAACTCGCCCCCCCATCTGGCAAATCATCTCGCGCTACCGAGGTGAGGACGACATAACGCAAGCCCAACAATCGTACAGATTCAGCTACTTTTTGCGGTTCCTCTGGATCAAGCGGCATCGGTGCATGACCCTTGTCTACCTGGCAGAAAGCACACGCACGGGTACAAGTTGGACCCATTAGCAAAAATGTCGCTGTCTTCTGGGCATAACACTCCCCCCGATTAGGACAGCGCCCCTCTTCACAAATGGTGTGAATCTGCCGTTGTTTAATGATTCGCTGCACCGTGGAGATTTCACTTGCTTTACCAAGGGGGCGTCGCAACCAGGTAGGTAGCGCTTCAATTTGCGATCGCCATTCCTCTTGAACCGTTGGCGGAGTTGCAGACTGATTGATTTCGGCAGGCAAATCCATAATTATTCTGGTGGGCTACCACTAAGAGAGATCCACTCTAAGATACAAATGTTAAAGCATTCTACTCTCGATCTCGTTTTACAGTTTTTTTGCTCTTACTAGTCAGACCAGACTAATCTAGAATCAGGCACACAGTAAGCTTTTGGGCTTGCTCTCAAAATGACCAAGGGTTGAGGTTATCGTGTTAGCCTTTGTAACACACTTAACATACAGAAATGTTTCTGTACTATAGGTGTGTTGTTAGTTTATGGGGGTTGGGTAAGTCGTGACTTGAAGATCGGCGCTAGAGCTACTAGCGCTACACCATGAATCATAAGCTAGGGGCGTGTACATCAGCTAATTTATTAACTCAGGGTTGAATTCTTCACTAAAGTCAGCAGTAATGGCTTCACTCAACTGTAGTTTTTCTTTAAATTATCTCTGTAAAGGAGTTAGTCGTGGCAAGTCATAAAATCCTAGTAATTGATGACAGTAAGGTCATCCGGATGCGTGTTAGGGAAATGTTGCCTCCGGGTAACTTTGAAGTTCTGGAAGCTAAAGATGGTGTTGAGGGACTTAATTTAATTCGCGAACAACGTCCAAACCTGATCATGTTGGATTTTCTCCTCCCTAAAAGGAGTGGCTGGGAAGTATTTCAGGAGATTCAAACCGATAGAGAACTTCAAACAATTCCTTTGGTGTTAATGTCGGGTCGTAAGGAAGAAGTAACGGAGAAAATCACCGAACCTTTTCAGCATTTTGCTTTTGTTGAAAAGCCTTTTGAGAAGAAGCAGCTGGTTGATGCAATTAAGGAAGCAATGGCTAAGGCCAAAAACCGCCCTGTGACAGCGCCACCTGCGGCGGCAGCAAGTCCAGCCCCTGCCGACTCGGCCGCCGCTTCCGCTTCAGCCGCTGAAATTGAAGCGTTGAATGCAAAAATTGCAAAAATGCAAGCTGAAATTGATGGTTTGAAGAAACAGATCACTCAGATTGTGACGATCATCAAACAAAAATTAAAGTAGCTCTTAAGCAAGCTTATTGGGAGCGATAGCCCCTACTCCCTAATCTAGCTCGCGCCGTCCTTCCAATGCTCGTGCCAACGTGACCTCATCGGCGTATTCCAAATCGCCTCCTACGGGTAAACCAAAAGCAATTCGGGTTACTCGTGTAAATGGCTTCAGTAGTTGACCCACATACAGTGTGGTTGTCTCACCTTCCACACTAGGGCTAATTGCCAAAATCACTTCTTGAATACCTTTTTGGCTAACTCGTCGCACCAGTTGCTGTATGTGCAGCTGATCGGGACCAATCCCATCCATCGGCGAGATGACGCCTCCAAGAACGTGATATTTACCGCGATACTCCCGCGTTTTTTCCAAAGCAATCACATCGCGGGAGTCAGCTACCACACAGAGCGTGGTGTTGTCCCGGTTGGAGTTGCGGCATAATTCGCATACGGGTTCAGCAGAGAGGTGAAAGCAGACCTGACATAAGCCAACTTGCTTCTTTGCCTCAATTAAAGATTGAGCCAAATCCTGCACTTCTGCTTCTGAGCGCTTGAGAATATGAAGAGCCAAGCGTTGAGCGGTTTTCGGACCAACTCCGGGTAAGCGTTGCAGTTGCTCGATTAAACGCGCTAAGGGTCTTGTGTAAACCGTTGTCCTTTCTCCGGTGTATGTAAACTTTCCATTACTATGATGCCATTCCTCAAAGCTGTATGTTCAGGCAAGCTGAGAACAGATTGCCCATTGCAGCAACTCTTTTTCTTACCGAAGAGGCGATCGCACAATACTAACCTTCGCAATTCTAGGGTAAGGAAAATAGATAAGTTAAAACAATTTACTAGAATAAGTTTTGTAACAAATTATCAGTGAACCAATCATTCAAAAGAATGTTAATAGTGCCTTTATCGGTACAGACTTGGAAGAACGCCTCCACCAAAAGAATATTAAAACACTGGTTATCACTGGTCTGACAACGAATCACTGTGTCTCTACAACAGCCCGCATGGCAGGTAATTTAGGTTTTGAAACTTACGTTATTTCTGATGCTACAGCAACCTTTGACCGTGTAGGGCATGATGGAAAATCTTATACAGCCGAGGAAGTTCACTCTATTTCTTTAGCCAACTTACATCAAGAATTTGCAGTAATTATTGATACTGAAAACTTACTGGCATCACTTGAGCATTGATTTAGTTTTCTTTTATTTGTATTCTTAAATGAGCATCCTCTCTTGGATTCAGCCAAGACTCTACACAATCCTCTTCACTTTCCGGTTTCAAGTACAGAGCGCATTCCCTAATTATCTCTTGCTCATTAACGTTGTGTTGGGCGCACCAAGTGCGTAGGCAAGCATCACTTAATTCTTCTATAACGTCAGCTTCAACCCAAGCTACCTCAGTGTCTGGGGTGCATTCGATCAGATCGAGAATTTTCTCAGGCTC
>DATNQT010000175.1:0-7171 GCA_036703885.1 Candidatus Sericytochromatia bacterium | reverse complement strand
AAATGTCCCACTCCCATAGCGAACATCACCAGCATCAGTGCCCAACAACAGCCCAGGCAGTACAAGCCGTGGCGGATGCCTAAGTTCCAAGCTGCTTGTAATCCACGCTGATAGTGGTGCGTAAGAAAACTCAGAGGATGGCGACAAGCATTTAAACATTGTTCCTTGAGGGAACTAAACTGAAACCCACCTGCCAGCACTAAGGTTAAACCAGCAATTATCCAAGGACGATGGTGCAGCCAATGCCAGTGCGGCATCAACTCATGCAACCCAATATCCAAAAGCAAGGCAACAATGGCAAATCCTGTCCAAACTGCCGCGTAGGCTCCTAGAAATGCCAGCAATACTAACCGAGACTTTACCTGTTGGCGGCTAGCTTTGATAAATAAGCGCACCATCGGTAAGCTGCTGGGTAACATCATTGCTGCCGTCATCACCTGCCACGCGGCAAGAAACAAGAATAGCTTTAGCAGTAACGGTAGGTGATTGTGTGCGATTAAAGCCTCTTGGTGGAGCCAGTGTTCTTGCCCTGCTACTGCTGCCAGAATCGTTAGCAGCCAAGCGATAAAAACGATCGCCCACAGAATTACTAAGTCATTGTTGAGGACTTGGCTCAACCTTACCAGTAGGGGAGTTGGCTCTGCCACCAATGGTTTTTCTAAAGCCATTTGCTTTATTCCTCAAAGCGGAATAAACCTTGGATCGCGTTGCGACCGTTGTAGTCCCAGCTAAGGTTGTGTTCGGGGATATTTACCCGATGTACGGAGGCTTTGGCAACGTAGGCAGGAGAGCCAGGGATAGTACTGAAGAGAGAATCTATTATTTTCGTTGGCTTACCATCCGGAGACCGATAAGGTTCCATTTCGCTCTCCAAAACTTCGCCAATTTTAATCGTGCCTTTGCCTTCCTGAATGTGGTACTCAATAGGTGCGACTCTAATTTCCAAAACTTCCCCAACGAGCTTTGCCACATCTGCGATCGCACCACCTAATTCTCCATTAAAAACCTTAATTATCGCTTGTTGCTGTTCTGGCGTTCCCTTACCATCCACATAAATCACAGCACGCCAATTTCCCGCCAGAACGTTCCCTGGAATGTAAACAATCTTGACTAGGGTCAACCCAGAAACATCAATTCCCAGAATCTCTCCCCGCTCTATGTTATATGCAACAAAGCTATCACAAGCTCCGCCATCTGGGTCATCTCCAATCCAACAAGGACAGGGAGCGTTGCAAGAACAAGCTTCAAGAATTTGCCCTTCTATACTGTATGTCTTGGTTGCTGTTGTCATAATGGTTACTACCTGCGTGAGAGTTAAAAGCATTGCAAGCTGTAGTGCAAATTCGCTGGTTTACCACTACAGCCCCTCATCAAACTGAGGTCACTGAAATTGCTAAATAATTAACGGTAAATAGCTTGAAATACTGTACTTAATTTCGATAAAGGGATTGTTCCACAACCTGTTGCTAATAGCAAGTCTTGTTGAACTTACTTTAAGTTCCATTTCATCGTTTCAATGCCTGCGTTCTGTACTAATTCAAAACGCTTGAATCCACTCCCGCACGTCATATTCCGTCCAGATGCCATTTTGCCAGTAGGGGTCTGCCTCAACGAGTTGGCGAATTGTCGCTTCGTCTTCTGCTTCATAGATGCCAAAAACTTTTGTGACATCTTTGGTAGGACCAATTGTAATCAATATACCCTTTTCTTTTTGAACGGCAAGACCATCAAGATGAGCTTTTCTGTAGGGCTCCCGCTTTTTCAGAACATCCTCACAGTAGCTTCCCCACATCACATATTTAGGCATAGTTAGTTAATAGTTGATTGTTATTGGTTGTTTGTTATTGGTTATAAGGAAACAACTAATAACCAATAACAAACAACACTGTTTAACTTCTGAGGTTAACGCCAAATTTTTCAACGAGTGCTTCGCGGACTTTTTGGTGTACAGATTCGACTTCTTCATCAACGAGAGTGCGATCGCTAGCTCGATAAACTAGCCTAAATGCTAAACTGCGTTGTCCCTCAGGAACTGATGCCCCTTGATATTCATCAAACACTTGCACCGACTCCAACAACGTCCCAGCCGCTTTCTGGGTGGTTCGTTCAATCTCTGCAACAGAGACTTTCACCGGGGCGAAGAAAGCGATATCCCGGTCAGCAGCTGGGTAAGTGGAATAGGCTTGGAACCGGGGAGTGAGTCTTTCATCTTGATCCAGAGCATCTAACATCACGTCCAAGTCCAGCTCAAAGGCGTAGACAGCATCTGGCAAACCTCGTTCTTGGCGTAGCAAGGGATGTAGCTGCCCGAAGTTCCCCAAGCGATCGCCTTGGAACCACAACGAAGCCGTGCGTCCTGGATGAAAGCGCTCATCTTGCCGATTTGGTTGATACTCGACATCGTTCAGACCCAAGCGCTGAAACACACTTTCTAACACACCTTTTGCCTCGTACCAGGTTATCGGCGACTCGCGTCCTGCCCTGACCCAGCGCCCTTGAGTCGGGTCACCTCCTAAAATCCCCGCGACGGCGTCGGTTTCTTCCAACCCCTCTTCTTCTCGCCAGAAAATCCGACCGATTTCAAAGCCATTTAGGGAACCATTCCCTTTCTCCAAGTTGTACTGGAAGGCATCAATTAGCCCAGAGAGTAGATCGGTTCGCAGGGCAGAATATTCAATCAACAGAGGATTAGCAAGACGAATTTGGCTCTCATGCTTATCCTTTGGTTTGACCAACGAGTATTGAACTAACTCCGTTAGCCCAGCCGCTCGGAAGGCTTCTCGCAGCTGTCGCATCAACAGCTGTTCCAGGGAAAGATAACCCGGTTCCGTCTTATCCGGTAACTCCTCACAGAAGTTGTCGTAGCCGTACAGACGGGCAACTTCTTCGATCAGGTCAATTTCCCGCTCTAAATCCCGATAGCGGTAGGGTGGAACCGTGACTGTCCATTGGACAGACCCTTCTGATTCTTGGCGCTTTAGTTTACAGCCAAGGGCAGTAAGAATACGTTCGACATCACTGGCGAGAATTTCGCCCGTGTCTTCTCCCAAATCAACGGGTCCCAAAACTTGGTTGATGCGGTCGAGACGTAACTCAATCGAACGTGCCCAAGTTGAGGGATGAGAGCGGGTGTCAGCAATTTCTTGTGCCGTAGGTGTCCCTGAGGCTAACTCCTGAAGTAAGGCGATCGCTCTACTACAAGCAACACCTAATTCTGCCTGATTCACGCTACGCTCATAACGAGTAGACGCTTCTGTCCGTAAGCTCATGCTACGAGCCGAGCGGCGAATTGTTGCTGGCTCAAACAGTGCCGCTTCCAGTATTAAATTTTGAGTCCCATCGTGAACTTCTGTTTCTTCGCCACCCATGACTCCAGCGAGGGCAACAGGTTTGTCCTGAGCGGTAATTAGCAACGTTTGGGATTGGAGGGTTCGGGTTTGACCATCCAGCGTCTTGAGGGATTCCCCATTTTTAGCGAAGCGGACTCCAATGGTTAGGGAATCTCCACCCGTAACAGCAAAAAGGCGATCGCGATCGAAGGCATGAAGTGGTTGACCCCATTCCAACAAAACGTAGTTGGTCACATCCACCACATTGTTAATCGGGCGTACCCCAGCGGCTTCCAAACGCCGTTGCAACCAATCTGGGGAAGGAGCAATCTTAACTCCTTCAATTACCGTACCAATGTAAGCAGGGCAGGCACTAGGCTCTGATATTTTCAAAGTTAACCTACCCGACCCAGATGAAATAGACGGCTCAGACGCTTCTGGCAGCCTCAAGGAAGCACCTGTAAGCGCAGCAACCTCTCTAGCTACTCCCACCATGCTGAGGGCATCAGCGCGGTTAGCTGTAGCCGTCAAATCGAGAATGACATCTTCCAAGTCAAGAAGTGGACGAACGTCACTCCCCAGCTGAAGATTGTCCTGCTCAAAGATGTGAATCCCAGATGATTCTTTCTCCAACCCGACTTCGGCTAACGAGCAAATCATTCCTTCCGAACGAACGCCACGCAGTTTTGAGGCGCGAATTTTTACATCAATCGTCGGTAAGTAAGTTCCTACAGTTGCCACGGGAACATAAACGTCTGCCCGAACGTTAGCTGCACCACAGACAATATTTAATGGATCATTGGCATCTCCAATATCCACTTGACAGACCCGGAGCTTATCCGCGTTCGGGTGCGGCTGTACGTCCAGAACCTTACCCACCACCACGCCATCAGCTAACTTCCGGCGATCTTCAATATCTTCTACCTCAAACCCAGCAATTGTTAGGGTTTCGGCTAGCTCTTCTGGAGCTAGGGTCAGGTCTACCAATTCTCGCAACCAATTTAAAGAGATTCGCATTGACTCCTAGCTTTTACCTAACCTTCCGTTTGATTATTTTACCGTCAGCCTTGATCGATTGGGAATTAGAAGCAGGGGAGGCAGGGGAAACGTAATGCTGAATACGTCTTCCCATTTTCGCCTCATCTTGTTGAGCCAGTCCCTAATTGAGGAAACTTTACCAACTCTTTACATAAATTGGTGTGAATATAGCTCGATCTGGGGTCATCAAGTCCCATGTCAAGACAAAAAGTAGGATATCCTGGTTTTAAATACGGTTTCTTCTAAAGGCTTGCCAAACAAGGGTGCATTCGGCGGTGCGTTCCTAACCATAGCCAGTTGTTAAGCCGGGTGCTTCGATCAAAAAGCTTTAGTACCAGCACGGACGACGCCCATCGGTGACGCTGAATGAGCTACTGCCTAAATCCTGATTGTCCTCAGCCCAAAAATCCGATGCACGCCGGCGTTTGTGAGGCGTGCGGCTCCAAGTTATTGTTGCGCGATCGCTATCGTGTCGAAAAATCCTTGGGTCAAGGTGGCTTTGGAGCTACATTTTTAGCAAAAGATGAATCCCTGCCGGGTGAGCCATGTTGTGTGATTAAGCAACTGCGTCCGGCGACAGCCGGCGCTCACCTCCTACCAATGGCACGGGAACTGTTTGAGAGAGAAGCCAGAACGCTGGGAAAAATTGGCAATCATCCCCAAGTGCCCATGCTGCTGGCTTTCTTTGAAGACAACCAGCAGTTCTACTTGGTGCAGGAGTATATCAGCGGCTCGACCCTCCAGCAAGAGGTCAAACGCTCTGGCCCGTTTAGCGAAGCTGGAGTTAAGCAATTTTTAAGTGAAATTCTACCACTGCTGCAATACATTCATGGCCAGCAGGTGATTCACCGGGACATTAAACCAGCCAACTTAATTCGTCGCGAACAAGACCGAAAACTAGTTCTGATTGACTTTGGTGCAGTTAAAAACCAAGTCGGTCCAGCGGCAAATAACTCAGATCAGACGGCTCTAACAAATTTTGCGATCGGTACGCCAGGGTTTGCGCCGCCAGAGCAGATGGCATTACGACCCGTTTATGCTAGTGACATTTATGCCGTGGGCGTCACTTGTATTTATTTATTAACAGGTAAGTCACCTAAAGACTTAGATTATAATCCGTCAACGGGCGAAATGATCTGGCGTAAATACGTTGATATCAGCGATAGTTTTGCTGAAGTCTTGAAAAAAATGCTGGAGGCTTCTGTCCGCTATCGCTATCAAGCGGCTGGAGACATCCTCAGAGCGCTTGACTTGGAGCCTTATCTCGATAGTTTGCGCGAGGGTTTAGCCACTAAACCCAACAATCCTCCAAACCAAAACTTCAATGGCAACTCCCTTTTCTCTGGAGACTTAAAGGACTTAAATTCGCCAAGTTCCCCTTCAACTCCATCATCTGCCACAACAAAGCTAGCGGCAGCAATTCGAGCCAGACGCGCCAAGCAAGACCAAAGCGGCTCCAACACGGCTGGTGGTCCCATTAGTCGAGCTGTTCCCGCTCAACGAACTTCTACGACTTCGCTCCGAAGGGAAGGTTTGACAACAGGAAAGCCGAGGGTTCCTTCTAAGTTGGATGCAAATGCTCTTTTAGCAGCTTATATGAAAGGTCGGCGAGATTTTGCCTCCCAGGATTTGATGGGTCTCGATCTTCATAAAGCCAACTTAGCGGGAGGAATTTTTCACCAAGCGAAGTTGGCAAAAGTTAATTTTCAGGGATCTGATTTATCGGCTGCCGATTTTGGGCGGGCAAGTCTGAATCGAGCCAACTTGCGAGATGCGAATTTGGGTCGGGCTTATTTAAGTTATGCCGATTTAGAAGGGGCTGATTTGAGGGGCGCAGATCTAAGCTTTGCCCATCTCAATAATGCAAATCTCAAAGGGGCAAATCTGTGTGGAGCTAATCTATCGAATGCCAAAATAACTGAGGAACAGCTGGCGCAAGCAAAGACCAATTGGGCGACAGTCCTTCCGAGTGGCAAGCGAGGTTTTTGGTAATCGATATTTGTAATTAGTATTTTTGCTAATAGCTAAGTAAGTCGGCACATTTAAAGTTAAATCGTGCGGGTCGCCATTGGTCATTAGTCATTGGTAAGAGTTTTCCATATATTGACGTTTCGTAACATAGTTCAGTTTATTCCTCCCTACCTACTTAATCGGAAACACAATTAGCGGTTAACCGTCTTCAAATAGTAGGACTCACGACTAGAAGCCTAAACCGAGGCAGTGTTAGTTATTGGAGAAATTAAGTAACCTAAGGCTCTTGGATTTAATAACGCCCAATTCTTGTAGGTTGGGTTGAGGCACAAAACCCAACATAATCCCCTGGTTGACCTGTTGGGTAACGCTTACGCTCTACCCAACCTACATAGATTATTTAATCGGCAATCCTAAGGCAAACACCGAAATTGTCGTGTACTAAGCTATTTTCTTTATTTAAAAGCAGATTGCCTGAGCGCAACTTTGTACCCGTATCATTGGACTCACTATCATGAAGCTGCAAAACTTTGTTGGAACTGGCTTGAAGTACAGCTTTCAAGCCATAGCTGTTGATAAAGAACTAACCTCCCAAATCCAGGTTCGGCTCATTATGTTGGGACTACTAGAGCCACCGAGCGATGGTAAGTTTGGCCCAGTCACCACAGCTGCTCTCAAGAAATTTCAGAACCTGATGAAATGTAATGAGATTGAATACCTTGGAGCTGTAACCGCCAAACGGCTGATCGAGGCGAAGCTTGAGGATTTACCGAAACCACCTCTGAAGCTTGGGAATAACCTTGCTAGCCGCATTATCAAGTATATGCAGGCAA
>DATNQT010000174.1:0-3824 GCA_036703885.1 Candidatus Sericytochromatia bacterium | reverse complement strand
AGTAGAAGCGTTGGCTGTAAAACTGGGTAAATAACGTCTAAAGCTTTATCGATTATCCATAAATGCCCTCAACCAAGTAGCATAGCTAGGAAATCAATCTTTAAAATAGAGAACCCTCATGAGTAGGCAAAGTGGAGTCGGATATAGTCCGAGTCTTAGAAATCATACCCTTCCACCTTTCTTGCAATTCTGTGGTGGTCAGTTGGTACTCGCTGGTTTAATTGCGATCGCCATTCCCACTCGTCCTGTTGCCGCCTATACTGAGTTTCAAATCTGCGCCGCTCAGTTAGTGCGTTTCGCCTCAGTTGCCCAGGATATAGCCTCAGTTGCTTGTGCTGATGCGTTGAGACCAGCAGACTTGTCACGATGCGCTGTAACGATTAGCCTACGCACACCAGGTATCATCCAGGATGCCCTATCAGCTTGTAAAAGAGTCAGACGCCCCGTAGAGTTATCGCGTTGTGTTATCGATATTAGCGATAGCTATCGAGTCAGCGATTCCCAAGTCCCTTCAATCATGGATTACTGCCGCCGCAGCCTTCTCCCAATTCGCTTTTCTGAGTGCGTTACTGGTTTGAGGCGCGAAGTTGACCTTACCGCACCTAGAGCACTCAACGATTGCATTGCTGCCGAAGATTTTCCCCGCCAATTATTTCCCGCTCCTCAGTTTGCGCCACCACCTTCATCACAACCAACGCAGCCATTAGTTGCCCCTAGTGTCATTCAAAATTTATTATCACCGACACCAGAAATTCCGCCTCCGCAGTATCCACTGACTAATCCGGCTCAACCTTGAAGGGTGTCAGGTGGTAGGTGTTAGGTGGTAGGTGATAGTTGAATCCTGGTGCGTGTCATACTCCTACACTTCCCTTTGGGTAAGGGCGGGACTTTCGGCGAATTAGCTAACACCTACCAGCTACCACCTTTCTTATGAAGACTGGTGAGCGAACTGCATTGAGGCGAGCGCTTCACCGATTTCTTTTAGCTTCTGGAACGCATGACCTTCAGTCAATAAGGCTTCAGCTTTAGCAAAACCTGTGGATAAATCTGTGCAAACTCCACAACGCCACAGATAAAATCCACCGTTCCAAATTGCTGATTGCATTAGTTCAGAGGGTTTCCCTTTCAATACATCTTGCAGTTGTGCTACTAGCTGAGTTGTTGAGTCCAGAGGCACTTCCGAACCCGCAAAACCGTAATCGCGAGGATGCAGAAGGAGACGCTCGAACTCAGAACTACCGCCACCACGTCTCACACCAATGATGGCAGTGCGATCGCGTGGTAAGTCAAAACTACCCTCTAACCCCTTCACTAGAGTAAAGTTACTTACCCCCCGCATTTCAAAAGTTTTCATAAACCGATTTTCTGTAGGGGGATGAACATACCCAGCAACAACATGGACATCTCCTGCATAAGGCGACCAGATTAACTCCGTTGTTGCGGCTGGCGGACGTTTACCAATTTGGTCACGGTAAGGAACTAACCCTTGAGCGTGGGGAAAGTGCTGGGGTAGATAGATAAATCCTAAGCCTGTTTTCTCTAGTAATTTCTGAACTTGTACCAGGGAGAGTTTTGAGAAGTTAACTCCCAACCCCTGCCAAATCTCAATTAAGGGGACTCCATACTTAGTCGGCATACAATCCCCCCCATGCATCAGCACGGGTATGCCCACGGCTGCCAGGAGAAGAGCTGTTAAAGGCGTTACGGGAGCTGTACGCGATCGCCCATCATAAGGTGTGCCAAACACCGTTACGGGTTGAGAAGACGAGGGTTTAATTGCAGAATCATCCTCATTCCCCATTCCCCAAGGTTGCAGTTTGGGTCCTAGTTGGTCATAAGCATCCAGCATTCCTGCTATTTCTTCGCTGGTGGGTCGTTTAATCCGATGGGCAATCATAAACGCCCCGATCTGCGCGGGAGTTGCTTCCTGCAATAGCATCATCTGAGTCGCTGCTGCCGCTTCTTCACGACTTAGATCTTTCCCGGTGTGGACGCCACTGCCCACTTTTTTTAATAATTCCCGGAAGACATCACTCATAGTAGTTGTTCGTTGATAGCTGTGGGTTGTCAGTTGTAACGGTAATGAGCTTGTTAGTTAACCATTGACTGTCAATGATTTACTATTAAACGGTTCTGAAGTTGGAGGAATGCTCGCCTTTTGGCTACTCGACGGGTTCGGAGTAGATATGTCCCATTGGCGCACCAGTTCACAGAAGTGCTGAATGGGGGGGATTTGCAAGCGGTCGTGAGTCGTGACTAAGACGACCTGACGAGTCAGGCTGGAATCTGACGTTGAGACATTGCCGACAATATTACTAGGTGTAGCCAGTGAGCAGGGAAGATTCGCGATCGCTCGAATTGCTAAGGTTGTATCAGTGCTAGCCTCTACCAAAGCCGACTGCGGCAATAAAGCAATCAGTTCTCCCTGGCGGACAACACCTCGAAACGCTTCAAGGGTGTTTAACTCCATCACCGCTTGCAATTTAGCTCCCAGCCGGGAAAACCGCTCTTGTACCAGGCGTTGCATTCCGTAGCCGTCCTTGAATACCACTTGCGGATACTCGATCAGTTTAGACCAGGGTATCTCGTCATACTGGGCGAGGGGATGGTTCGCCGCCATTAAAACCTCAATGGATTCGTTGTAGAGGACATCTACAACCATTTCTGCACTGGAGGTTAAAAAGCGATTATTCATCACGATTGCCACATCCACCAGACCATCCCGCAACACTTTTAGGGCGCGATCGCTCCCCAATGCCGTTACCCGCAATTGTACGCCAGGGTAAGTCCGATAAAATTTCTGCAATACCGGAGGCAAGTAGTGAGAACAGACGGAGTGAATAGCTGCGATACAGAGTTCTGGCTGCTTCCCTGCCATCAGATCGGTCAATTCCTGCGACGCATTTTGCCACTCTTGACAAATTTTGCGGGCGCGAGGGAGTAGGTGTTCTCCTCCCAGCGTCAACTTGACCTGAGCTGTACGATGAAACAGTGGCAAACCCAGGTCAGTTTCTAGTGACTGAATTTGTCGGCTGATGGTAGATTGGGTTACCCCACATTTTCGTGCCGCCTGTCCAAAGTTACCTGTTTCAGCAACAGATAAAAAGGCTTGCAACTGCTCAATTCGCATAGTTATGTAAATTACATTACATTCTTTTATGCAATGACGATAACGGATTTGCGATTACAGTTTAGTAGAGCTTGATACAGCCTGCTCTTCTAGAGGCAATGCGATTTGCTTTGTTCTTCTTGCTTGCGAGATCTGTTGAAAGCAGCAGCGCTTCGCGATCGCACCATCCTCCTTGCAGTCCACTCCCCCAAAGCCGAGGCAGCACGAGAAGCGATCGCCCCTTACTTTGTTAAGCTGCAACATCACTAGATACTGGCTCAAAATGCAGCACCATAATTTGCTCTGGACGTAAACCAAGAGACTCGTAAGTGCGTCCTGTGCGATCGCTAAATTCGACTTCAAAAGCCCTACCATCGGCAAGGATTTCAACAACTGTACCCACTTGCCCACGACACAGATTGAATTCAGGCAAATTGACTGTAAGAGCAACTACATCTAAAAACTTGACTGTATCTGTCATATAAACCTCTAACTCTTACAACGGGTAGCAGGTTGTCAATCTTGGAGTACCTGAGTCATGTTCAATAATCCAACCGCTACGAATTGTAGCGCTCCTCTCCCCCCATTCCAGCACAAAGTCAAGAGTATAACGTTGCCCGTAGTCGTCCCTTCGCCCTAGCTGTACCTCATGTGTTTTGATAAGTTCGAGTAAAATCCTGCGTAACTCCTCTGCATCGCTGGCAGTCATGCCAAG
>DATNQT010000173.1:0-7204 GCA_036703885.1 Candidatus Sericytochromatia bacterium | reverse complement strand
CCGCCCTCAAAGGGCAGGGTTTCTCGGAGGTTCCGATGAGTATGAACCCAGCCGCACGGCGCTTTATGTGAGTAACTCAACTCCTTAGCAGGAAGCTACCTAACGAGCAGATTTGAATAATAGAAATCCGCCTGACCCTATACCAAAGACATTAGGTAACCAAGCCGCCATTAAGGGAGTGAGAATACCATTCAGACCTAATGCCTCTGTGATAAACGTCATGAAGTAGTACGTAAAAATGATCACGACACTAATCCCAAAACTTGTGGCTTTGCCAGTACGTTGAGGTCGGATTCCCAAAACTGCACCAACCAGACCAAAAACTAAGCAAACAAAAGGAAAAGCGGTTTTTTGTTGAATGCGTAAATTGAGCCTACGAATTTTTCTCGTATCACCGCTAACCCGCACAATCTCCATATAATCTTTGATTTGAGCAATATTCATCTGAGCGGAATCTTTGTCCTTACCTGCCAAATCAAGCGGTGCTCTAGGAAGTTTTAGCTGTTGATTTTCAAATCGCACAATATTGCGATAGGAAGCGTCTGGAGAGATTACATAGATAGTGCCATTGAAAAAATCCCAGGTACTTTCTGCTGGATTCCAAATCGCTGATTCAGAGGTCATAATTTGGTTAAGACTCTGCTGAGACCAGTCCAGAATAGTCAAGCCTTTCATCCGCTCACCGTCAAATTGATTCGCGTAGAATAAGCGCTTGAGTGCCCGGATTTTTTTGCCATCAGGCTGCGTGATTTCTCCGTATTCGGGATAGAAAATGTTGCTTTCTTGGAAAGAAGGTTTTTCCTGTTTTAGCGCTTGTTCTAAGGTGCTAGCCGCCTGGTAGTTGGCAGCAGGAACAACTAACTCATTGAATATAAAGGTTATACCCGTAACCACTAAGCTTAAAACTACAGCAGGAACAACCATCCGGTAAATACTAACACCACAACTGCGTAGGGCAATTAACTCGCTATCGCTGCTGAGGCGAGAATAAGTCATCAGTGCAGCCAGGAGTGTAGACATGGGTAAAGCATAAGAGACAAACTCCGGCATCTTCAACAGCAACACTTGAATCGCAATATTGAAGGGTAGTCCGGCATCAGTTACTTTACGCACTAGATCGAATAGAGTCCCAACTGCTACTCCGACTGAGGAAAAAGCGCCTACCCCAAACAGGAATGGCGGAATTAGCTCGCTGGCAATGTACCGATCCATCACCGACAAGCCTGGAATTAGTGAAAAGGGAGATACAGATTTACCAAATGTCATTGCAGTTAGTTGTTTGTTCTTTGTTCTTTGTTTTTTGCTGTTAGTTTACGTTGGCTAATAACTAACAACTAATAACCACATTTCTCAAATTCCATAGATTCGAGGATAAGGCTTTAGCAGTTTCTTCGCTTGATAGACGTAAATCATTTCGGTAACAGCTCCGCCTCTTCGGATGGGTACTGTTCCAATCTCCTGGAAGTGAAGAAAGTAATTCCGAAATTCATCTGTTAGCTCTTCTTTTTGTTGGAAGCGAGAAATAGTTATGTATAGTGCATCTTTGCCCAACCACTGATCGCCTCGCGACCAAAAAGCGAAGCCACGCATATCTAAAGTAAAACAAGTAATCGGTGTATGAGTTAGAGGAGTGAGAGCCATGCTAATCTGCCCTCCCAAGTAATAGCCATTGGTAAATATAAAGCTAGAGTTTTGTAAGGCGTCCTTGAGGACAGGGGATTCAGCAAAGCCACGCCGCAGTTGCTGAATATCAATTAGTTCTGTAGACGGGTCGTACTGAGGAGGTAAGAACCCTCCCAGTAGGGCGTATTGGCTGGGCTTTTGAAATGTTCCTGTTGTCACATGGAGTAAGGCAATCAGTAAAACTGTGCCGATGAAAAATCCCGAACCTTGCAGCCATCGCTGTACCGAACGATGCGATCGCTTCTGCCAATTAACAGCACGTTCCCCTAGCAGTAAGGTTAGGCTCCAAAATCCCGGCATCGGCCACGTTGGCAAAATTTGCTGATATCCTCCCATAAACGTAAATCCTAGGGTTAGGGGTAGGGACACCCATAAAAGTAATAACTGCTTTTGGCTTAAATCCGCTTCAGATGTAGGTAGTTTTTTAGAAAAAACTTGAGCGATCGCATTTGGTACAGACCGCAAACTCACCCACCACAGAGGAAATCCTATGCTTGGGAACAGGTAACCCACGTTAACGAAAAACACACTGATTACACCCAGTAGCTTGTAGCTACGTCTAGGTATCCCACGCTCTGATTGAAAGCGCAAGGATACCCAATCATGCTGCATATTCCAGAACCAAATAGGGAAGATGGTGAGGATAAATAAACCTAACCCCAACCCTGCCCAAGGTGACACCAGTGCACAACGATGGCGCGGACTGGTTAAACAAAAACCAACCAACCCCGCGCCTAAAACAAAGCCATGATATTTGCCCAGGCAGGCTAGCCCAACTAGGATACCAAGGATTGCTAATCGGTAGCTGGGGCAGTAGGGAATGGGTGGGGAGATGGGGAGATCAGGAGATGGAGGGGATGGGAGAGAGTGCTGCGTTGAAAATCCTCCTTGTCCCCCTTGTCCCTCTTGTCCCTCTTGTCCCCCTTGTCCTCCTTGTCTCCTTTCCCTGTTTCCTTGACTCTGGGGTTGAGGGAAAAATTCAAGGGCGGCACAGTACAGACTGGCTGACCAGAAAAACATCAACGGACTATCGGGCAGGGTGAGGATGCCAAAGGCAACTGAAAAAATTGGACAGATAGAGGCGATCGCTAAAGTTAATTGAGCTGCCTTCGTAGAGAATAGCTTGGCACTAGTTAGATACAACAGCAACAAACTACCTGTATGCAAAATCAGCGTTCCCAGACGAATCGTGAATTGGGATACTTCTCCTGTCAACCAGGGACCAAAACCCGTGACCAGCGCTACTAAAACCGGATGATCGTAATAGCTCCAGTCTAAATTCTGGGTGTAGACATAGTAGTACGCTTCATCAAAGCCAGGGTTGAGCCAGAAAGCAATAACGCCCCGAAACAGCAGTCCCCCAATCAGCCAAAACAGTACAACTTGATTAGCTTTTTGAGCCAACCATTTCTGAGCGATCTGCATTAATAAAACCTGCCCTTGATACGCGGACTAAGTGGTAAATTCCAGCTTGACTGATTTCTTGATATTGGTTGGGTGGCAATCCTGTTTCTTTTAAAGCTTTGCCAGTGGCAATTAATAGAACCGACTTAGGATTAGACGAGCTTGTTTTCTGGATATGAGGAACGGCTTCTGAGGGACGCTGCAAAAAAGTTATAGGTCGTTTTGTATAAAAAACTAAACTGGGTTTCTCAAAACCATTCGCAATCATCATCACTTCTTCGCCAGGGGTTTCAACTCCAATAACAGATTGGGCGATTTGGCGCAGAGGAAGTTGGCGTTCGACATCGATGATTCCTGTGGCAGGCATGATGACAAATATCAAGAAGGCAACAAATCCTAAAAACTTCACCCCCCAAAGCCAATACGCTTGACGCCGTAGAAGTAAAACGATTCCTGCGATCGCACTTACGCCCCAAATGACTGCCCCCAAACCAGACAAACCGCTTTGAGCCAGTCGCAAGCCGAGATTTGGCATCGAAGGGTCATCCCCTAACCAATTGGGACTGTACCAACAAGCCCCTGCCAGTACCAGGAAAAAGATAATACTCACAACGCTGGTAATCTGGAGACTCTTTGAGAATTGATGAAAAATCTGCCCCCGCTCAATTTGCTCACTCCACCAAAGTGCAAGTAATATCGCTGCCGCAGGCATCAGCGGTAAGGTATAGCTGAAGTATTTGGTCACGGCAATGGTGAAAAAGCCTAAGACAATTAGAAACCAAAACAGGGCAAATAAGCCGAGATGAGCAGGTCGTGGTAATTGTTGCCAATGCTTTCGCTGGAATTTAATGTTTGCGAGAGCGTTGCGCGGTACAAAAGCAGCGATCGCACTTAGCAAACCGAGCGACCAAGGGGCAAAACCAATTAAGACTACCAAAACGTGAAAGTACAGTGGTCCTTGATGATGATTAACGACGTTAGTAAACCGTTCAAAATTGTGAAAACCAAAAAACGAGTTAATATAAGTCTCGCCATTACGCAACGTCACCAGAATGAACCAAGGCACGCTGATAGCCAGAAGAATTAATGTACCCCGAATCAGCCGCATTTCTCGCAGAACTTCTCTAGCTTTCCCCACATAAAGTAGAAAAGCACCGATAATCAACCCAGGCAGAACAACGCCAACAGGGCCTTTTGTCAAGACCGCTAAAGCCATCAGGATGTAGAAAGCCAGATACCAACGTGCCTGCACTGTTTTTTGTTCTGGTTGAGCATAACCAATAAAAAAAGTCAATAACGCCCCACCAAAACAGATACTCAGCAACATATCTGAGTAACCCGTGCGCCCGAAAAACAACGTTATGGGATTTAAGGCAACCATTGCCGAACCCAGGCAAGCTACCAGCCATGATTGCCATTGAGATGAGGAGATGTTGGGGAGTGGGGCAGGGGAGGCAGGGTGAGACAAGAGAGAGTCAGTAGCGTCTGAAAAGCCCCTTTGTCTTCCTTTTCCCGACTCCCGACTCCCAACTCCCCACCCCCCAAAGTACCGTAAGGTATAGAAGATCATACTGGTGAGAGCGAATCCGGCTAGTGCTGAAGGAAGTCTAGCGGCAAACTCGTTGACGCCGAAGGTCGAATAAGCGATCGCCATTAACCAGTAAATTAAGGGTGGCTTATCAAACCGAGTTACGCTGTTGAAGTAAGGGGTAATCCAATCTCCAGTTACCGTCATCTGCCGAGCGGCTTCCGCAAACAATGGCTCCGTCTCATCAATCAAGCCAGTACTACCTAAGTTCCAAAAGAAAGCAAGGAAGCCCAGCGAAAGTAGCCACAAAATTGCCAGCCCCCAAGCGCTCATGGGTTGCCGCTCTTTAGTCTTCAAACCGTGCGTAACTATAGGTTTCATCATTCACCCTAAACTTCATGCCTCTACCGCAAGCCCATCATTAAAGGGCAGCCCGAAAGCACGTTTTCCCAGACCTTAATTTAGCGGTAAATGTCACCGCTGCTAATATTTTTGATGACTCCGACTCCGCTAACCTGTTCCCTTAGGAGTTTCTGATGACTGGGGTTGCTGTTGTTGGTGGTCTTGTGGGAAATGCTGGAAGATGTCAGTTCCATTCAACTGAGAACCGCTATATGCTCACGGCTGCAAAACCAGTTGCCATTCAGCTTTCTGTTGATTCCAAATCGGTAAAGGAGTCTCGCCCACCACATACGGACCCCAATAAAGACGTGAACCATCCTGAGCAAAGGCAATGAGAATATCTCCCTTTTTCAGCTTCAGATTACTCTGCGGCAGCGATACCATCAGCCCTTGACTACCCCCTTCCATTGGGGAAAAATCCCAGTGTGCTGGCTCCCCGTATGTTTTTTCTGATGACTGCCGCGTCAACAGCGCAACCCGAACGGGATGTTCCGTAGGATTGCTCACTCGCAAAGCTCCTTGACGCGCTGCCACCGCTGCGGGTTCTAGAGTTTTGGACGGTGAAGCAACTGGGGTAGGTAAGGCTGGAGTCACTGATGGTAGGGCGGGGGCTAGCTTTTTCACCTTTTCGACAGTTGGTGGGATGGGCGGTTTAACTATTGGTAGGGAGGAAATATCTGGAGGTTGCGGCTCTATCGAAATCGAAAACCGCACTAATCCCAGTCCTAATGCCGCGAGTCCTAAAACTAATACAACAATAAATAGAAAATAAACTGTAGATTTAAAATTTTTCATCTATTTTAGGGGATTGCACCACTGCTGATAAGCTAAGTATCTCTATACTTGAACAAGCTGAGAAAAATTGAGTGTCAACTCTCACAAGTATTGAAACAAGCTTTACCAAGCCCGTTTTATGCTGCTAGCTAAGAATGGTAAAGTGCGATTTTGGAGCTTTTTTTGTTATCGCCGTCAAGTCCAATGCAGAATACCCGCCTGAATAATTTGTTTAATGTTGTCTTGGTACAGGTAAGGCAATGGTTTGCTAATCCCTGGCGACACCTCTCCCTTGTACTGATTAGTTTGCTCTTGGGTGTGTTCCTGGGTTCTGCCATTCCCACGACAGCCGGACAAGCCGCCAATTGGGATGTGCTTGCTGCTGGGATTTTGCTTCTGTTCACGGAAGCAGTTAGCCGATTTGTCTATGGTCGAGCTAATCGGCAGCGATCGCAATCTCCTGATGGGGTTCCCAGACGTTCCTTGCTAGCTGAAGTCATCAATGCTTTAAAAATTGGCTTGACTTACAGTATGTTTGTGGAAGCCTTTAAAATCGGCTCTTAATGGTATGTTGCAGCCGGAAACCGTGCTAGCTCAAATCCTCAACAACTTAGCGGTAGGACAGACACCAACTTCCGGGGAATGGCAACAACTAGTAGCTGAGGCACTAGCAGATGAACGACGAGCAAAAGCTTTTGGCATTACATCGGTAAATGTGGAGAAGGTAATCCAGGAGAGAGCGATCATTTTCTCGTCTGTCTACCCCGATATCCTGATTCAATTCCCTGGCTTCAGCAATGAGCTATCACTCAGCACTCCTGAACTGACTCGTGTCACTCTCATACTTCTCTGGAATCTCTGGCTTCCCTTAGCGATGCAACTGGCGTCATGGCGGCAACAGCTAGGGCGTCCTCTCATTCAAGGCGTACTAGGGGGACAGGGAACTGGCAAAACAACTCTATCCGCTGTCTTGAGTTTGATTCTCGCCCACTTAGGCTATCGGACTCTTAGCCTTTCTTTGGATGACCTTTACAAAACCTATACCGAACGCCAGCACCTTCAACAACAAGACCCCCGTTTGATCTGGCGCGGGCCCCCTGGAACTCACGATGTTGAGCTGGGGAAGCAGCTTTTAGACCAACTGAGTCAACCTAACTTAAAACAGCCAGTGTTCGTGCCTCGCTTTGATAAGTCGGCTTGGGGTGGTGCGGGCGATCGCACTGCTCCAGAAATGGTGGAAGGTATAGATATTGTGCTATTTGAGGGGTGGTTTGTTGGGGTTCGACCCATTGACTCTGCCATATTTGACGCACCGCTGCCAGCACCGATACAGACATCAGCAGATCGGTCGTTTGCTCGTGAGATGAATGACCGATTGAAGGATTATTTACCGTTGTGGGAACGCTTAGACCG
>DATNQT010000172.1:0-14525 GCA_036703885.1 Candidatus Sericytochromatia bacterium | reverse complement strand
TGCCATCCCCTCAGTTAAAGGTTTTCCCTGAGAAAATAAAGGCGTTCCCGTTCCCTGAGCGAAGTCGAAGGGAACGGCATCGAAGGGCTTTACTTTCTCAAAAAACAGCACCACTGTTTTCACCCCCGCCCCGATAAACGTCCCACTCGGACAATCCAAAATCGTGTGCAGGTTGCAACTAGTCAAAAGCTCCTCACGCAACGTCCGTGAAGCATTGTCCGAATTTGACAGGAACGTATTTTTGATTACCACTGCCGCCCTACCGCCCATCTTCAGCATTTTGATGAAATGCTGCAAAAACAGAAACGCCGTCTCTCCCGTCTTAATCGGGAAATTCTGCTGTATTTCCTTGCGTTCCTTTCCCCCAAAGGGCGGATTAGCCAAGATGACATCAAAACGATTCTTGTCCTGAATATCACTAAGATTTTCCGTCAGGGTGTTGGTGTGGATAATATTCGGCGCATCAATGCCATGCAAAATCATATTCATGATGGCAATCACATACGCCAGACTCTTCTTTTCTTTACCCGTAAATGTATCTTTTTGAAGAATCTCAAGCTCTTTTGTGGTCAGCTTACCCTGACGCGGATAACGCAAATAGTCGTAACTCTCGCACAAGAACCCTGCCGAACCGCAAGCCCCATCATAAATGCGATCGCCAATCTTGGGTTTCACCACCTGAATCATGGCGCGAATCAGCGGACGCGGTGTGTAATACTCACCTCCATTGCGCCCCGCATTGCCCATGTTTTTGATTTTGGCTTCATAGAGATGCGATAGCTCGTGTTTCTCCTGTTGCGATCTAAACCGTAGCTCATCGACATATTCCAGCGCATCCCGCAAGCTGTAGCCGCTTTGAAACCTATTCTTAATCTCGCTAAAAATTTCCCCAATCTTGTATTCGATTGTGTCTGGACTAGTAGCCCTCTGCTTGAATCCCTGTAAATATGGGAATAGCTGGCGGTTGACATAATCAATCAGATCGTCACCAATCAGGGCATTGTCATGATCCAACGTCCCATCCGCCTTTTTTGGAGCCGCCCAAGATGACCAGCGATGCGCCTCATCAATAATAAATTCATAAGATTTCCCAACCAGTTCCGCCTCTAGCGCCCTTTCTTGCTCCAAATCATCCAAATACTTCAAAAACAGCAGCCAAGACGTTTGCTCCGTGTAATCTAACTCCGTGGTACAACCCGCCTCCTTCCAGAGAACGTCATCAATATTTTTAAAAGTTTGCTCGAACATCTAATCTTCTATAAGAACTTCAGTCAGGGTAGTTAAAAATTGAGCTAAATTACACCGCCATCTAGTAAACGGCTGAATCTCCTGGAACATAGAAGCCATTTTTATTCAAGATCATCCTATACCTCAAGACCGAAGACCACCCTATTCTGTCATCAGCTGATCGTGAATGAGAAGAGTTGATATGGGGAGAGATTGAGCCTACGCTTTGCCCTTTGGTTCAGCCGTTGTACGAGTTTTTGGAGTTCTGCATCTGAGGGGCGATAGCCTCTTCCAACTCAAACTCTACAAGTTCGAGCGATCGCGCATTAGCTGAGGTTTTCAAGACAAGCGTTAATGAATGCGTTCACGAAGCGTATTCGCTCCAAAACGGCACAACAGCACATACTCCATCACCGTCAATGCCACCAAGTCAGAATCAGAATAATAAACATTCCAACCCTTACCACTCGGATTAACCGTTGGCACAACCACACTCTTTTCCCGGCAATACTGGAATTGCCGACGACTGCATCCAGTAATCTGTGACGCCTTAGTGCGGCTGTAGATAGGTGTACAGTGGGCAATACTGGATTCGAACCAGTAACATCCTGCTTGTAAGGCAGGCGCTCTACCGTTGAGCTAATCGCCCAGTATCATACTTAGATTAGCACGAGATGACAAAAAAATGCCCTCTGGTCAGACGCATGATCGCATAACTTTGTGGAGCTTACCAGCAATAACGGTTTTAACCGTTGCCCTGACACGGAATAGCAACATAACATTGCTGGTTTCGGGAGGGTTTCTTTTTAGTGGGCTGATGCTCAGTCCTGACTTAGATCTTAAATCGCGACCTTTCAAACGCTGGGGCTGGTTGCGATGGATTTGGATACCTTACCAAAAGTCAATGCACCATCGGTCTATTTTTTCTCATGGTCCAGTGATTGGGACGACGGTGCGGGTGCTTTATTTGACGTGTTGGATAGTTTTCTTCTGTGTGTTGGGATTGATGCTTGTCCAGTTGTTCCGGGATGAACCCAACCGTTGGCAAGGCTTTGCTCAAGATGTGGGGCGATCGCTTATCGATTATCGCGCCGAGTTGCTTGCTCTGTTTGTGGGTTTAGAACTGGGGGCAATGAGCCATTCTTTGAGCGATTGGATCAACTCTGCCTACAAGCGTTCTAAGAAGAAGCCAAAGCGCAATACCAGCCGCAAGCGTACATCTTCCCGACGTACTCCAAAGAAGTAGAGACGTTCCGGCGGAACGTCTAGGATTTCTACATATCGTATTTCCTACAAAAGCTGTATTTTTTGATTAGCACGAATCAAAATCCAGTCAAGAATAATTAAGTAAGTCGTTTTTAAGTTTTATGTCTACTTCCCAGGAGCAACCTGTGCCGAGTACCCAAGCTTCGGCTTTAGAAGCGCTGCAACAGCTAATCGATGTCGTTGCACAATTGCGATCGCCCTCCGGTGGCTGTCCTTGGGATTTAGCCCAAACACCCCAAACGCTTACTCCTTACGTGATTGAGGAAGCCTATGAAGTGGTGGATGCAATTCGCAGTGGCGATAAAAATGCGATCGCAGAAGAATTGGGAGACTTACTCTTGCAAGTAGTTCTCCAAGCTCAAATTGCCAGTGAACAGAATCAATTCAGCCTCACAGAAGTCGCTCAAGGCATCACCCAAAAGCTCATTCGCCGCCATCCCCACGTATTTGGCGATGTCGAAGTCCGAGATGCTGAGGAAGTCCATAAAAATTGGGAGCAAATCAAGGCGGCAGAAAAGGGAGAAACTGTTGAGGAGGCTCAATTACTCAGTCGCAAACTCAGCCGATATGCCCGCACCTTGCCCGCGTTGATGGCGGGAATGAAGATTTCTCAAAAAGCAGCCGCAGCAGGCTTTGAGTGGGATGATGTGGAGGGCGTCTGGGCGAAGTTCCAAGAAGAATTAGCTGAATTTCAAGAGGCACTGGCAGAGAAAGACCAAGTTGAGCAGCAGGCGGAACTGGGAGACTTACTATTTACTTTGATTAATATCGCTCGTTGGTACAAGCTTGACCCAACAGACGCTTTACAGGGCACTAACCAGCGGTTTATCCAACGTTTAGCAAAAATGGAGGCGATCGCAGACCGCCCCCTCTCAGATTACACTTTGGCAGAATTAGAACAGTTTTGGCAGCAGGCTAAAGCCCACTTGGCACAGAAGGGTTAATTTCTCAAGTCTAGTGGGGTACTTTACTCAATGCTTGCCAAGTGCGATCGCCAGCAATTCCATCGACTACCAAACCCCACCGCTGTTGGAAAGCTTGCACAGCTAACTTCGTCAGCGAACCAAACTCCCCATCAACTGCACCACGATAGTCGTTGGTAGTCGTGAGTAAACGCTGAAGGGTCGTTACCATAGTGCCCCTACTGCCTAGGATGAGAATTGGCATATTCACTGGCGTACCTGTGTAAAGTGCCTGCCAAGTAAGAGCGCCAACCATCCCATCTTCTACAAGAAAGACGCTATGCTGGAAGCTAATTACAGCCTTTTTCACAGTTGGGCTGAAGATGCCATCAATGTCACCTGAGTAAAAACCTCTCGTTTTCAGAAGAGTTTGCAGTTCTGCAACGGCTAGACCTGTGGAACCTTGCTGTAATAGAGGCTGCTTGATGCGATCGCTAATGGTTACTTGCTTATCGGTAGTTTGCATTGTCGTTCCTTAGAATTTGTGTCTGACAATTACTAAGGTACGCTTGACAACTTGCTTGCTACTTCGCCTGAATGACTCATCCGATAGAGTGATCTAAAATCACCCTGAAAGAGTATCCAATGGCAGAAGTGAAAAAAGAATCTAACAACTACCAACTTTAATTAACACCCGCCGCTTCCAGCAATTCTGGCTCCTTGAATAGCGCTGTACTCAGGTAGCGTTCGCCAAAACTCGGCTGCACCATTACGATCAACTTACCAGCATTTTCTGGACGTTTAGCAACCTGAATCGCTGCATATAAAGCTGCACCAGCAGAGATACCGGATAACAAACCTTCTTCTCTTGCCAGACGGCGTCCATAGGCGATCGAATCGTCATCACTCACCTGAATCACTTCATCAATGAGATCTACTCGGAGAACTTCTGGGATGAATCCAGCACCGATGCCTTGAATCTTATGGGAACCCGGCTCACCTCCAGAGAGTACGGGACTTCTAGTAGGTTCGACAGCGATCGCTTTAAAGCTAGGTTTGCGCTGCTTGATTACCTCGGCAACTCCAGTAATCGTGCCACCCGTGCCAACCCCAGAGATCAAGATATCCACCTCACCATCTGTATCGTCCCAAATTTCTTCGGCTGTCGTCTCTCGATGGATTTGGGGATTGGCTGGGTTTTGGAACTGTTGTGGCATAAAGGCATTAGGAGTGCTAGCGACAATTTCTTCCGCACGAGCGATCGCCCCTCTCATTCCTTTTACCCCTGGTGTCAGTTCCACCTGGGCACCATAACCTTTAAGCATCGCCCGCCGTTCTGAACTCATTGTCTCCGGCATCGTCAAAATTAATTGATAACCTTTAGCCGCCGCTACCATTGCTAGAGCAATCCCCGTGTTGCCAGAAGTCGGCTCAACTAAAACCGTTTTCCCTGGATGAATCAAACCCGCCTCCTCGGCTGCCAGAACCATACTCGCGCCGATACGGTCTTTGACAGAAGCTGCCGGATTCATCCCCTCTAGTTTCACCACAATCCGCGCTACACACCCCTCAGCTTCGGGAATCCGATTTAGCTGGACTAGGGGAGTACGGCCAATCAGTTCTGTTACATCATGAGCAATCCGCATAGTTTCTCCTCTCCAGGGTTCAGTTAAAAGCCTTCGCTTAAAGGCTAACAGTTCACTCTCCTCTATACTACGGTTCTCCACTAGATTTTTGTGCTTATTACAGAATTTTTTATTAAATTTTTGTACTTTTTGCTACGTTTGAGAGTTTTCTATTAGCCGACTTTGGGCAAAAAATTGCTTTTTATATATTTTTATGATAGCTATAGCCTTGTTCAATTAAAATAAAACGGTATTCCGAGCGCCTTTTCGGAGATTATAGCAACCTTCATATCAATTTTATAGCTGACTTAGCTGTGTTCTGGGCTACACATTTCTCCATCAAGAATAGGCACTAAGCTTTCACTCTAGGAGTAATCGCTATCCTTGCTAAACACTGCGATCGCTGACTTACAGATTATTTTCGAGCGCGACCCCGCTGCTCGTAACTGGCTTGAGGTGTTATTTTGTTACCCTGGCTTCCAGGCAATTTTCTGTTATCGGGTGGCGCATTGGCTTCATTGCCGCAGGCTTCCTTTTATTCCCCGGTTAATTTCCCATCTCGCTCGCTTCCTAACCGGGATTGAAATTCATCCGGGTGCAAAAATTGGAAAAGGCATCTTGATTGACCACGGCATGGGTGTCGTCATTGGCGAAACTGCGATTGTGGGAGACTTCGCCATGATTTATCAAGAGGTTACCCTCGGTGGAACGGGGAAGGAAAGTGGAAAACGCCACCCTACCTTAGGAGAAAATGTGATTGTGGGAGCTGGTGCCAAGGTTTTAGGCAATATCAATATAGGCGATCGCGTTCGTATCGGTGCAGGTTCGGTTGTCCTGCGGGATATTCCTGCCAATTGCACAGTGGTTGGAATTCCCGGTCGAATTGTCTATCCTAAAGGGCAGTCTGGAGATTTTCTGGACTATACACGCTTACCCGATGCTGAAGCTCAGGCTATTAAGGCTTTGCTTGAGCGCATAAAATCTTTAGAGCAACAGATTGAGCTGTTAAAAGTTCAACGTGGGTTACCTTCAGCGGCAAGCGCTGACTTAGAGATGCTTGCTCAAACAAATTCCTCCAATCACTTGATTGAAGAATTCCTCGATGGGTCTGGAATTTAGTCTTTAGTCTATGGGCTTTTATCCTAAGGAACGTGGATGATCAGAATCTCTGTAGGGGCGACGCATACGTCGCCCTACCGCAAACTTTTAAGATCTTTTTAGAGGTGTTAACACTATGAGTCATGCTTGCTGCGGTTCCGGCTATGCTTCCCCAGAAGCAGCGATAAAGGCAGATAGAGAAAAAGTACTTTATGCGATCGCACTTTACACGGGTACTGGCATCGAAGAACCCGATTATTTAGCAACCGTAGACGTTGATCCCAACTCCCCAACCTACTCCCAAGTTATTCATCGCCTACCCATGCCCTACATTGGGGATGAACTGCATCACTTCGGTTGGAATGCTTGTAGTTCCTGCCACGACGATGCCAACAAATCCCGACGCTTCACAGTAATTCCAGGCCAACGTTCCAGTGGTAAGGTGGGCATTGCCCACCCTACATATAGAATATCTGCATAAGTCCTGAGTAAGAAATTGTTCTAAAAGTGTTTATATGCTTATTAAGAAAAAATTAGTCTTATTATCAATATTTTTTACTGTAACCCTTAGTATTTATTCATGCTCACAAGCTATATCGAATTTTGAAACCTCCGGCAAACCAACTTCAATAAATAATTCCCAGGTGCAAGAGCAAGTCAAAAATACAAAAGGTAACACTCATCAGTCTAGTCAGCAAGCTAAAGATTGCAATATTAGCGGTATAAAATTTATTCAAACTAATACTGAAGGTACGAATGATGGTCGCGGTTCAAACTACGTTATCATTTTTGAGCCTAAATCTAAAGAACTAGATTTTAAAGTTAGTGTGGCATTAGCCCATAACATTTACGCTAAAGATACTAAAGGTAAATTTCGTAAAGAATATATTCCTAAGCAGTTTCACGAAATTATCGCTGACGATAATGCCAAGCTAAATGGAAAAAGACCTATTGCCGCTATTAATGGGGATTATATAGATACTGACAATAAGCCTCAAGGTTTAAATATTTCTAGAGGAGTAGAATACTCAGGATTATTTAAAGATAAGCGGTCTTCTTTTGGAATTTCAGGAGGAAAACCTCAAGAACGAAAAGCTACTATTCAGATTGGCAGAAGAATAGAGAAAATCTTAAACTATAACGTAGTAGGCGGTAACGGAAGATTTTATAAAAATGGAAAGTTTAAGGATATTTGTAAAGATTTAGGAGAATATGCTTGTCAGCAGGAAACTAGCCGCTCTATGGTTGCTATTACCTCCAAAGGATACGTAATTTTACTAGTGAATAATTATAATCTGGAACAAACTCTTTATCCAGATCGGTTTGATGATGTTCTTGAAGGTATATCAAAAAATTATTGTTTAGGAAAGATTCAGGATGCAATGTTATTTGACGGAGGTTTTTCTATAGGTCTTTACTTTGACAATAAAATTTATGTGGAAAACCCCAACCCTATTGGTTCAGTATTCTTAATTTACAAAACAGAATAGCTATAGCTGAAAGGGTTTGTTGCCTTCAGAAAAATTATGAAAACTTACAAAGTTGAACTAATTAATCGCAGCAATTTTGTTGTGGAAGTTGCTGAAGATGAATATATCTTGGAAGCGGTAGAAGCAGCAGGATTAAGGCTACCTGTTGGTTGCCGATACGGTGCTTGCATTACTTGTGCAGTGCGTCTGGTTGAAGGTAAGGTTGAGCAGTCTAAAGCTGTTGCACTGAAATCAGCACAGGAACTTTACATCAATCCTTTTAAGGCGAAGTTACACACTGTAAGGGAAACTTCGGAAACCTGAAATACTTACTCCAAGGTTTGAATTTCTCAAGGGCGATGTACTTTCTGGGTTGGGCAGAAAATCGACACAGATTTTACTCATTGATGCGTTCGATATTACCCGCCTTAATCCAACCTTCCTGGTCCCCATCTGCCACGCGCACCTTCTGCCATTTTTGATCGTCGCTTTCTTGAAGAACAATCACTTCCTGCTTGAAAGCAACCCCTCCAATCCGAGCAGCATCCGGTCCAGACGCATCGCGGAGAATCAACCCCTCTGCCCAATTAATACGGGCTTTATAGGCTCCTGGAGGTAGTTCCTTAGCTGGTAGCTTAATGGGAGTAGATGACTTGGACTGAGAGTTAGAGGCTGTTGTAGAGCCGCCTTTTTTAGCAGTGGGTGACGGTTTCGGTTTTTCTTCCGAAAAGGTGGGTCTGGAAGGAACAGCGGAAAGTTTAGTCCAGAAGTAATATCCAGCGCCGACACCGCCACCCACCAAGAGGGCAACACCAATCGTAAAACCGATTAGAAACTGAGCTATGCCTGACAAACTCATAAGGAGTTGTTGATTGTTGGTTGTTGTTGATTGTTGGTTGTTGGTTGTTGGTTGTTGGTTGTTGGTTGTTTGACTAACAACAAATCACCAATAACAAACCATATACTTACTGAAATTGACGCTGAATGCGACTAGTAAGACGGCTATCTCTAGATGCCATACGGGCTTTTCCAGCGGCTGCCCAGTCTTGGAGAAACTGGATTTGCTCTTGTGCTGTCCTAGCCAAAGGAATAATCTGGCTTGCGGCTTCCAAGATATCATCGGTGGTGAAATCTCGGTTCTGGCTGAAGCCTATATGCATGGCTTCAATCAGGGTCTGCTCAATTTCTGCGCCAGAAAAGTCAGGGGTTTCGTATGCCAATCGCTCTAGATCGTAACTCTTTAGATTGTGAGGTCGCAGTCGAGATAAATGTAACTCAAAAATGGCATGACGCTCCTCTTGGCTGGGCAATCCGACAAAGAAGATTTCATCAAACCGACCTTTCCGAACCATCTCTGGAGGGAGTGATTGGATATTATTAGCCGTGGCAACGACAAAGACTGGCGATCGCTTTTCAGCTAGCCAGGTGATGAACGTCCCAAAGACACGGCTTGTCGTCCCAGCATCTCCTTTAGAATCCAGCCCCGAAAAGGCTTTGTCAATCTCATCAATCCAAAGAATACAAGGAGCGAGGGCTTCTGCCAACTGAATCATCTGCCGAGTACGGGATTCCGATTCTCCAACCAAGCCGCCAAACAAACGCCCAACATCCAGGCGCAGTAGGGGGAGATGCCAATGGTGAGCGATCGCTTTTGCAGTTAAAGATTTTCCCGTTCCCTGAATCCCAACGAGCAACAATCCCCGTGGATGAGGTAGACCGTATGCCCTAGCCCTTTCTGTAAATGCTCCACCTCGTCTCAAGAGCCAATCTTTTAAGTTATCCAAACCACCGATATCTGATATTTTCTCAGTAGCTGGGTAAAATTCTAAGATTTGGGTTTGGCGAATGGATTGGCGTTTTTCTTCGAGAATGAGTTCTACATCTTCTGGTTGGATTTCACCATGAGAAGCAATTGCCCGTGTGAGAACCCGACGAATCCGCTCTAGGGAAAGACCCTGACAGGAACGGACTAATTCATCAATTGTCTGAGCACTAAGGGATTGACCCGTCGCTAGTAGCAAGCGCCCTACCTCGGCTTGGATTTCCAAGGAGGCGGGCAAAGGGAATTCCAGAACCGTCAGCACTTCCGTCAGGTCAGAGGGCACAGCAACTTGCGGCGTGACGATCGCAATGTTCTTTGGCTGGGATTTCAGCCGTCGCGATAGATTTCTCAGTTTACGCGAAACGGATATATCATCCAGGAATCTGTGAAAATCTCTTAATATAAAGATTGCCGCTGCGCTTTCTGGTAGTTTTTCGACAAATTCTAAAGCTTGTAAAGGATTGCGACGCCCGAAACCCACATCGTTCGGGTTACCTTGATAGCCGTCCACAAAATCCCAGATATAGACAGCGCGATCGCCCAAACGTTTAGCCGATTGTGCGATCGCGGCTTCTACCCGCTCCTCTTCCAGAGTCGGAATATAAATTAAAGGGTAGCGGGCACGTAGCAGCAGCTCAAACTCATCGTTAAAACTCATGGCATATAGGGTATCAGGGTCAAGACATTAAAACTTAAGAAAACCCTATTTTAATTTCATAGTTCTAATTTTTCCTCCAAAGGAGCGAACTATTCAGGAAGTTGTCGCTTGAGTGCTTCTAAGGCATCCCAACGTCGATCCGTTGGTGATGCAATACTGTTCTCACTAATCGGGATGCCGGGACACTGCTCGTCACATAGCCTCCGTGGCGGAATTGCCAGACATAGTTGTTCATATAACCAAGTATCTGGCTGAAAATCACCCTGAGGTGGCAGCGTTTCTAGCAAATCTTCCAAGGGAGTTTCCCGCTCCAAGGGTCCCGAATCAGGTTGGTCGGCTGACTCGTCTAGCCAAACCATTTCCGATGTCTTGAGGGTTAAACGGTGGTTGTACTGTTGCAAGCAGCGATCGCAAGTCAAGGTGACAATTGTTTCTGCTTGAGCAGAAACGTCCAGGTAATTTCCTTTATGCGTCACTTTTAAGCGTCCCCGCACCGGAGTTAGGGTTTCCAAATCCGGTAGGCACTCATTCACTTCAATTACATCGGTCTGCTCTGGTCGCTTGAGCAGCCAAGGAATATGAATTGCCTCCATATGCTTATCCTCTCTTTCTGACGACCCACAGCTTAACTGTGGAAGACGTTTTTTAAGCTTCGTGGCACTATCGAAACGTGAATCGCTTAAAACTCATCAGCAATTCTTTAGCGCCGACGCACAACAAGACGACGGTCTGGCTCTTGACCTCGACTTTGAGTCTCTAAATCTTCGCACTCTTTTAAAAAGGTATGAACTTGACGCCGTTCAGCGGAAGACAAAGATTTCATCTCAAATTCTTCACCGGTTTCGCGGACTTGTTGAGCGGCGTGAGCAGCCATTGCTCGGAGTTCCTCTTGACGGCGATGGCGGTAACCATCGAGTTCAATGGTGTACACCGCTTGTTGTTGTTCGTCCTGACCCAGATTCAGTATTGAATTCGCCAGATACTGGATGGCATCAAGTGCGGCTCCTTCCGGACCAATCAAGGTTTGGATTTGTTCCGGTGTCAGGTTCGTGGACTCAATGGTCAACCAGTAGCTTGGCTTATCGTCTTGTGGGGTAGTTTCGTCTGTTGCTTGAACAACAGTAGGCACTCTTGATAGGCGCAGAAGTTCTTCAAGCCACCGCTGACCCCGTGGCATTGGCTGCTCGTTCATAATTAACTGGAAGCCTTTTTCTTAGAACGTCCTGGCTCAAAAGGCAGCGCCTCTCTCCCCTCTGCGGACTTTTCTTCTTTTTCTTGCTGCTCCATCATCTTCTGAATATTTTCCGGCAGTGGTTCCCGCATCAAAATGAAGGTTTGAGCCGTCTGAAAGATATTGGCGATGAGCATATACATCAGCACTCCAGCCGGCAGGGGGAAGAATAAGAACATCCCCGAAAATAAGACTGGCGTAATCTTATTAACCGTTTGTTGTTGGGCTGGAGCATCGCTTGAATTCTGCCCCGAAAGAAGCTGGTTGATATATAAACTGACGCCAAAGGCGATAATCATACCGACCACATCCCAGTGGATGGTTCCGTCCTCATCAAAGGCACCGACGCGCCCTAACGCATCAATAAATAGGAATCCTCGATTGGCGGCGAGTCCCGGAATCGTTCCCTGAAGGGTTACCTCTCCAGGCTCTAAGGCTTCTATTGTTCCATCTTCGCGAAGTTTTATCCGCTCTTGACCTTTGGTAATTTGCCAGTGGGGAGCAATTTCGGTTTCTGGATACTCGCTTAGGAGTTTCTGAAGAGGTTTGCCTTCAACGGTTTGAAAGTCTACCTTCGACTTTTCGCCAACGACTAAGCGCTCGCCTCCTGGTAGGAGAGCGGCAACTGGGGCGTGAACGCCATCAGCGATGTAAATGTTTTGAGGTTTGGTTACATAGGCTTGGGGCTGAATTAACTCCATTTGCTCCCTAGGGAGGATTTGGAGGTTGACGCTGTAGTTAATGTCAGAAAACGGTGAACCCCGTAAGGTAGCAAATAGCGCGAAGAGAACTGGCATTTGCAGCAGCACCGGGAAACATCCGGCAAGTGGGTTGCCAAACTCTTTAAAGAGCTTGCTCACTTCCTCTTGCTGTTTTGCTGGGTCGTCTTTGTAGAGCTTTTGAATTTCTTCTTGCCGCTTTTTCATCAGCGGTTGGGTGATTCGCATACGTCTCATGTTGCGAATGGAGCCAGCGTTTAGGGGAAAGAGGGCGAAGCGAATCACAAGAGTCAGCGCCACGATGGCGAGACCATAGCTTGGCACAATCCCGTAGAAGAAATCCAGGATTGGCAGCATGACGTTGTTGGAAAGAAAGCTGATACCAAAGTCCATTCGTGTGAAGTCAACCTAGACGCTGTAAAGTTTTCTGAATCTAATTTATCCAAATATCTACCTAACTGCGATGCGGGTTATCCGGCATACCACCGCCAGATTTCCCGCATTCTGTAGCCTTACTGGAGCCTTTTGTTAGTGGCTTTTCAGGAGTAGACATTTTTAGCCTGACAGTTCATATCGATAGGGTAGCGCGATCGCTCCTATCGCCTTACGCCTTCAGAGAGTCAATGGTTTTGCCAGTTTTTTCCGCTACTTTTTCGGCAATGAAGTCATAGATTTCGCGAAATCGGGGAACTGAGCGCAGTTCTAGGCGACTACCATCTCTAAGAGTAACGACGATGTCTCCCCAAGCGCCGATACCGCGAGGAACTTTAAAGATTTTGACAACTTCTGAATAGATTACATCAGTGCGATCGCGTCCCTGCCAACCTCCAGTTACTGAGATTCGGCGGTCAGTAATCCGATAGCGCAACCAAAGCGCCCGTACAATTGCACCAACCGTTAAGGGCAAGCAAATCACCGTGAACGCTAACAAAATATTAATAATCAAATCTCCTACGTGGGGACCCCCCTCGTAGAATACTTCTTCTTTAATGCCCATTTAGTACCTCTGCGTCTACCAACAATTGCTCTAATTCTCGCAAAATTTGTGCATATTCGCACTCGTGCGCTCCAGGTCGTACTACCACTACTAACTGCCATCCTGGTGATAGTTTGGGCAATAACTGGCGAAAAATTGCCCGAATCTGGCGCTTAATTCGATTGCGAACTACCGCCTTTTTGCTAACTTTTTGGCTAATGGAGATACCAATCTGAGTGGGAGGCTTACTCGAAGCTATCGGTTCTGACATCCCTGGTTCTGGGGCATCCATGCTACTGGCACGCTGCGGTAGACCCCGCAATGTCAAATAACGCCCTGAGCGGCGAATTCCCTTTTGATAAACTGCCTGAAAATGTCGCCAGTGCCTAAGTCGATTTGGGTAGGGCAAACTCACGATAAACTCCAGGAGTAGGGCACAACTAATAGCTGATCAAGAAGACTCACCACTCATTGACGAACCACGACTAAAACTAAACAGCCAGACGAGCGCGTCCTTTGCTTCTACGAGCTTTAATGACGCCTTGACCCGTTTTACAGCGCATCCGAGCGCGAAAACCTGATGTTCTTTTTCGTTTGCGGCTAGTACCGCCTAAAGTGCGTTGAGTCATGGGGGATTACTTCAAAAAAAGCGATTTTGAGGTTTGCAAAAGAGTCACAATCTATTAGATTAGCACTTCGAGTGGCTAAGAACACTTCTCTAATAGCACCTGAAAGCGATCAATCATAAGCGATCGCCTCAGCCGAGAAAGACGATTGATGGATTTACTATCCTCCAATACTTAAAATCCATGTGCCAAGGTAACGTGGCAGTGGAATGTCACCAGGCGTTAAAATCTGGGCGTTGAAGTAGTAAATTCCGCCAAAAGGCGGGTTCTTCACATCATTGAACACCAACTCGACGCTATTTCCGGCAGTAATCGGATCTTGCAAATAAATCTGAATGATGTGATTCTCTTTGTCCCATTTCACTTCAGACAACTTCACCGATTCGCCCTTGACACGCACTTCAATTTTGTCAGGGTTAAACTTGCCGTCGAAATAATCAGGATAGGAAATCGCAAACTGGGCAACTCCTAATTCCATTTTTTTAGCAGGAATCCTGAGGCGATAACGATCCCACTGGTTGGCGCGACCCCCGAAGTCTAAATAATAGCTCAACTGATTTTCACGGGCGACGTTGCCGAATAGCGTGAGTCCAGGGTTACTCTGCGCCCAACTTTGGCTGGAAAACCCGGTAAGTATACATCCGGTAACCGCTACCGCACCAAACAGGCGTTGTATAGAAGATTTTGTGGATAACATACGTTCGCTACTTTTCCCCTAGAGTGTTGAAGTTTTTCACTAAACTTTACTGTTTTTGACTGTATCAGAGTTGAGCCTCTGAGAATCATGACCGGAGGTGGTGACGTTAAAGGCTGGGAGAAAGTGCCACTACAGGTTGAAACTTAGTCTTTGACTGGCATTGAGGTGTGTTGGCGCATAGGAGAAGGCTTCCGCCCACAAGGCAGTAA
>DATNQT010000171.1:0-6190 GCA_036703885.1 Candidatus Sericytochromatia bacterium | reverse complement strand
GTCCGGGGGCACAGTGGCAATGAGGGAAATGAGCGTTGTGATGCGATCGCTCGTGCCTTTGCCCTTGGTAGACCCCTCCCTCTAGAGCAGGCGTTTTCCCTCAGTACTCCAGAATCTTTTATGGAAGCCACCACTCTAGCGGTAACAGGAGTATCAGATTCAAATGCTTCTCCTGAGTTAGCTTACAACACTATACAACCGAGCGTTTCTACCTCAGAGGTAGCCCTAATGGACTCAATTGCTTCTTCCCCTATTGGTACGATTGACGATTTACCCCGCGAGGTCAGAGTTGCTCAACTTCGTAACTTGGTAGAAACCTTACGCATTGCTGATGAAATAGCGAGTGAAGGCTACCTGATTAGCAGTTCAGAACTTGCTGACTTAATGGATGTCAATGCCAGTGCTGTAACCAGTCGGGGCGACAACTGGCCTTGGCGTAACTGGATCGTGTCGCGAGTACGGCGCGAAGGCAATCAAATTCTCTGGCAACTGGAACGGGTAGATCAGGTTAATGCCGAAGAGGGGAATGGGGAATAGGGAATGGGGAATGGGGAATGTCTTTACAAAAGTTGAGCCGTTACCTCGCCTCTACCTCTGAGCCTCTTCTTCCAAATCCCTCTTCACGAAAGCTCCTGTTCCTACTCCCTACTCCCTACTCCCCTTTTGCCCATAACTCCGCCCCCGCCACTGAGTTGGTCTTTGGATAGCAGACAGGAAAATTCGCAGGACGGCTAGAGGGTCGGCTAAAGGAGAAAGCCAGAATAGCCAGGATGAGCGAGGTAATGCCTGAGTGCGGTCGTAAGAGGGAGCGATCGCAAATAGCAGGGCAAAGCGAATCAACAGCAAAAACAAATTCAAGGCTGCTGCGGCTGTCACGAAGGGTGAGGAAATTCCTGATCCCAAATAGCTAAGGAAAATTAGAGATAGAGGTAAGGGAAGACCTTGAACGCTCAGTAGCAGCCACAAATCGCTCCATAACTGACCTGTGGAAGAGGCATCTTTGAGGTCAAGACTTCGCCCCCACTCTTTCCAGGTTTCGGATGCTCCCTCATACATCCGCACCTTGACAACCTTTGCCCCATCCAGAAACCCGACCTTAAACCCCTTGTGGGCGACATAACGAGCCAGGGTGACATCATCGCAAAACGATCCCTTAGCACTGCTATAGCCGTCTAACTGGCTCAAGACTGCCCGACGGCACAAGAAACACTGCCCGTTAGCCATCACTCGTTCTGGTGTTTCACTGCTGATGCCAGTCGGACCAAATCGGTAGACAAGTGTAATCAAGAGTGCTGGTTGCAGCCACCACTCCCCTGGATACTTGAGGATAAATTGTGGTGACAGGGAAACTAGATCGAACTTCTCGGCTTCAGCTGCCTCAAGCATACCCGCCACCAATCCCGGCGTCGGATAGGTATCGGCATCCATGCCTAGAAACCATTCACTATGAGGGGAACTATGTAAAAAACCTGTATGTAATGCCCAAGGACGCCCTACCCAATCCGTCGGTAAGGGGTCATCGGTAATCAGACGAAACCGGGGATCTTTTTCTTGGGCATTTTTGACCAGTTCGGGCGTCCCATCGGTAGAGCGACTATCTACGACGATGATTTCTCGAACTTCGTAACTCTGCTGACTTAAGCCCACCAAACAGGGCGTTAGGCGATCGCGTTCATTGAGCGTGGGAACCACCACACTAACAGCGCCCAGTTGTTCGGGAGTTGTAGTGCGGGGTTCGATGGGACGGCGACGCCTGGGTCCTTCGATCAGGCGTGACAGCAGGAGAAAGGCTGCTGGTATTTGGATAAGCAGCAACGTTATCGCCAGGAAGCCAGCCATTGGCGGTGAAAGTAACGCTGTTGAACTGGCTATCATTACAACCCAACTCACTTAGGCATAACTCCTATCGATGCCACCGGAAGTGGAGTTGGGCTTTGGGCGGGTTGAGTGGTTTCACTGCGTTCTGATCCCGTTGGGGTTGGTGTGGGGGACGCCATCCCATACAGCACCAAGGCAGGAACGACGCCTAGCAAGATGCCCAGTCCTACAGGTATCCAAATTCCTACCCCGGCAAGGGTCATGACAACGCCGAAGACGATGTTACTTAAATAAACGGCTAAGGGAACTCCTAACTGTTGCCGCGATAAGCTAACAGGTCCTTTTTTCCACAACAATGCTGCCACGGTCATAAATAGAGTACCCGTTGCTACCCAACCTGCAAAGTTGCGGTAGGGGGTGCCAAAAAAGGCTCCTACTTTTCCGTAATGCCAGAAAGGATAAGCTGTTTGGCTCATGGCTGGGTCGAGAACAAAGTCCCAGGAGGTTAGGAGTAACGCTCCCAGTGCGATCGCTCCAATCTCACGCAGCCAGTTCCATTTAGTATTGCTGTTGTTGTCTAGTTTTAGACCAGCACGGGCAATTAGGTAAGAAACCAGCCCCATGTAAAACCAGGAAAGGGGAATGGTGAACGGAACCAAACCCGCCACCTTGTAGCCTAAACCGCTCAGGTAGCCGTATTCTCCAAAAGGAAAGCCAGTGCTAGTTCCCAGCAACTCGCTGCCTAAAGAGAGAACAACAGCAGGCACCATGAACGTTAGCCAATGCCACACTCCTAAAGTTCGGTAGGCATAAATCGCTACAGCCGCCGCACCCAAAAGAATGTAAATCACCCCACCTCCAGACATAGACCACTCAAATACGGTCTGCCCAAAGGCTGATAAGCCTGCGATCAGTTCTGGGTGAGGTAAGACAATGAGTAGCCCCGCTAGTCCAAAAGCCATTGAAAAAATATGACCAATGAGTAAAAAGCGCTCAACATTGACAAGTTGCTTCATTAGAAACTCCTAACACGGTAGAAACAAGGGAGGTGCTTTGCTGGGAAAGAGCCGCATCTTTCTAAAGAAAGAGGAGGGTAGAGACTTTTGTGAGCAGGAACACGCTTAGTTGTTTAATAGTTTACAAATGTTTATGAACAATTCCTCGTCTTAAAACCGAGATTTTTTAAGCTTTTTGCGCCCAGACAGTAATCATACTCAAATCTTTAGGGCAACAAGATTGACACAGCTTAACGAGAGAATTATAGATAGGACGCCCAGATATGGGTGTCCCTACGGATGAATCCAGAGATGCTGAATAGGCTGCCTCACTAAGCTGGAAAATCTAACTCCAAAGTCTTAAAACTTCCATCCTAAGCGGGAAATATCGGTAATAGGGAAAGTGAGATGGATGGAAAATAGTTAAGATATTGGCAGTAGCCTCAGTCTTGCATCTGTAATTATTGCACCACAAGCCTGCTGGTCGCCTCTGATAGTCTGCTATCTGCTTCATGCCCTCTGTACCCAAAATGACTTCACCTCTGTCGGAAAACGCGAAGAATGTGATTCGCCCCATCCAATACCGCGATTTGGAGGCAAGCGAACAGCTTGCTATAGGGGCAACTGACGCAGATAGCAACAGTTGCTCGGATTCCTTCATCCAGCAAATACAACAGGCACGACGCTGGTATTGGCTGCTGAAGTTTTTGAGTTGGTTCCCGAATCCCGGTCAGTACGCTTTTTGTATTTATGTTGTCGAGCAAGTTCAACAGATTCGGGGACTGATTAAAATTTCACCGTTTAATCGCACCCGCAGCACTTGGCGGGTGGAGCAGGTGTTAGTCGATGCAGATGGGCCTCGACAGGAAAACTCATCCGTAACTGGGGATATTGGCTCAGGGCTGTTGCGATACTGCTTTGAAACAATCTGGGAGGCGCGAACTTGGTTACTGGAAGTCAATATCCATCAAAAGACAACATTGGCGCTTTATCGGCAAAATGGATTTCAGCCCCTAGCGCAACTCACATACTGGGCGCTCGCACCAGAGCTGATTGAAAAACTCGCAGCTCACGAACCCGATTTACCAAACTTGCTCCCGGTGAGTAATGCTGATGCTCAACTGCTTTATCAGTTAGATACAGCATCTATGCCACCTTTGGTACGCCAGGTTTTTGACCGCCACGTCCATGACTTTAAAACAGGTGTTCTGAGGGCGTTCCTCTCAAACGTGGAGCAGTGGTTTAGTCATACTGAGGTAGTCAGTGGCTATGTGTTTGAACCGCAGCGAAAAGCGGCTATTGGATATTTTCAGCTACGGTTGTCCCGCAATGGCTCACGCCCCCACGCAGCAGAACTCACCGTTCACCCCGCTTACACCTTCTTGTATCCAGAGTTGCTGGCTCAAATGGCACGGATTGTCCAGGCATTGCCAGAACAATCCCTACAGCTAGCTTCCGCCGACTATCAACCAGAACGGGAAGAATATCTAGAACATATGGGAGCAGAACGCATCGACCATACCTTGCTGATGTCGCGCTCTGTCTGGCACAAACTGCGAGAAGCCAAGCCAGTTTCTTTGGAAGGATTGCAGTTGTCTGAGGTACTTCAGGGACTACAGCGATCGCGTACTCCCATACCTAGCCGCATTACGTGGTTGCAGTCTTTATCTAAGAAACCCCAAGCTCCCTCGAAAATCGATATATCTTCTTCTGCCTTAACGCAGAAGAGTGCTGTTACAAAGGAGGCAGTTGCCCTCAATGAGTCTTCAGAGACTCAAAACTAGAGAGCCAAAGTACCTGGCGATTGGAAATCGCGCCTACAAAAACAAAGCCTGCCTCCGCAGGCTGAATCGAGTCCGCGCCGGCGGACTTCGGTTTTATAGCCCCAGACATAAGAGTCTGTGGGCGATTTGCAAATTTGGGATGCTCTTTGGGCTACACGCTGCTACCATAACAGCACTCAGCACTTTCAAGTTAGTTTGTAATGCAAAGAATCTCGGCACTAGGATTGGATGTGGGAAGTAAGCGCATCGGTGTGGCGGGATGTGATGGTCTAGGTCTAATGGCAACGGGTCTGACGACAATTGAGCGCACGTCCTTTGATCGGGATGTTGCACAACTGCGAGACTTGGTTGAGCAGAGACAGGTGCAGGTACTGGTCGTTGGTATGCCTTATTCGCTGGATGGAACGATAGGCTCCCAAGCTCGAAAGGTACAAAAATTTGCTAGGAGATTAGCAACAGCACTTCAACTGCCTGTGGAATACGTAGATGAGCGGTTAACGTCCTTTGAGGCAGAAGAGTTAATCAGAGCCGAGAGGCGACCGCTTTCTCTCAATAAAGCTCTCATTGATCGCAAAGCGGCTGCGATAATTCTCCAGCAGTGGTTGGATGAGCGCCGTTCGGCAAATTTGGGGGGTGGGGAGTAGGGAGTAGGGAGTGGGGAGTGGAAGGGAAGATTTTTAGTTTTAAAGCTCCGGTTGTGCCTAGTTCCCGCAAGAGCGCCTTTCAACCACAGGGGGTCTGAGTGATAATATGAGAGATTGCTGGATTATACGAATAAACTCTATCCATGACCCTGACGCAAGAGCGCAAACAAGAAATCATTCAAGGCTACCAAGTCCATGAAACCGACACCGGGTCGGCAGATGTCCAAGTTGCTATGCTCACCGATCGCATTAATCGGTTGAGTATGCACCTGAGAAGTAACAAGAAAGACCATGCATCCCGACGGGGATTGTTGAAGATGATTGGTCAAAGAAAGCGTTTACTGAGCTATATCCGTAAGGGAGATACGGCTCACTATCAAGCTTTGATTCAACGCTTGGGTATTCGCGGATAGACAATATCTTAAACTTATGTCTACAGAACCATCGCGTAATACCAACGAGAACTCCTCTAAAGCGGCTTCAAAGGAACAAAGCGATCGCTTGCCATTTGAACCCCGTCAGAAGCGCAAGAAAACCGTTAAAACCCCACCGGAACCCGCGCCTAGTAACACGGTCAAAACAGAAAAGCAGGAAAAAGACAAATCGAAGCCTGCTAAGAGGGAATCGATGGTGATTCCAGAGGTAGTCAGTCAGCGAATGGTGCGTCGCATGGCTTTGCTCTGTGGAATCCCTACAGTTTTAGGAATAGCCACGTTTTTTGCCAGCTATTTTTTGGTGACGAACGTTGGGTTGAAGCTGCCTAATGTAGCGGTGGTTCTGGTAAGTATGGGATGCTTTGGATTAGGGGTGTTGGGGTTGAGCTATGGCGTCCTCTCTGCTTCTTGGGATGAGGATGTACCAGGAACGAAGTTAGGTTGGCAAGAGTTCACCACAAACCTGGGACGGATGACCTCGGCATGGGGATCGGCTGGGCAAAAGGATTAATCAT
>DATNQT010000170.1:0-10089 GCA_036703885.1 Candidatus Sericytochromatia bacterium | reverse complement strand
CAGGTAGCAAAGCGTTGGCAGCAGTCGCCATTTTTCCCACGCTTGGGATTTACCACGGCTCATGCCTATTTACAAAGTATTAGGGAGCAACTAACGATAGAGCCAGGGATGAGTCTAGGAGACAAACCAGCCGCAAAACAGCCAACCCTTCAACAAAACCCACCCTCTTCTTCCCCATCCCTACTCCCCACTCCCTACTCCCCACTCCCTACTCCCATTTGGAACAATGAACTATATCTAGAATTCCATCGCGGCTGCTATACCACCCATGCCGACCAAAAGCGCTGGAATCGTCGTTGTGAGGGGTTATTGTACCAGGCAGAACTCTTTGCTTCTCTGGCTACCCTAACGGCTGGTAGTAGCTATCCGAAATTTCAGTTAGAAGAAGCCTGGAAAAAGGTGTTATTTAACCAATTTCACGACATTTTGCCAGGAACATCAATTCCTGAAGTTTTTGTAGAGGCGAATCAAGCTTGGCAGGAAGTGGAACAAGTTGGTTTAGAGATATTGGAAGAGTCGTTAAAAGCGATCGCTTCCCAAATCGCTCTACCCTCGCCGCCGCAACCAGACGCCCAACCCCTAATCGTTTTCAATCCCCTCAACTGGCAGCGTTCAGAATTTGTTAGTGTTTCTTTACCTCAGTCTAATAAGTCATCTTGGGTTTACAACGTTTCAGGGCAAAAGATTCTATCCCAGCTCACTGAAGAATCAACATTGGTGTTTCTAGCTAAGGATATTCCCTCTGTAGGGTATCGCGTCTTTTGGTTATGTCATCACGATGATGAACTTTATAGGGAGGAAAAGCCTTGCATCCCTTTAATACCTGACATCTTGAACCAATCTACCTCTACCCCTCCTTTACAAGGGGGAACTGAGGGGAGTGGAAGTTCTCAGTTACAAGAGGACTGGGTGTTAGAAAACGAATTACTGAGGGCTGTTGTTGACCCTAATACTGGAGACTTAAACAGCGTCTTCGATAAAATCTATCAGCGAGAAGTCCTCAGTGGCGCTGGCAATCAGCTGCAAGCATTCCAAGACAAAGGACAATACTGGGATGCCTGGAACATCGACCCCAACTATGCTCAACACCCTTTGCCCCCAACCCAATTGAAATCTATTGAATGGGTAGAACGAGGGGTAGTGCGCTCCTGTCTTCGCGTTGTTCGCCAGCTAGGACAATCTCAGTTTTGCCAGGATTATGTACTGGAAGCAGGTTCACCTCTACTCAAAATTGTCACAACTGTGGATTGGCAGGAACGCCATGTGCTGGTGAAAGCCGCTTTCCCCTTGAACTTGGAAGCCAACTACGCTACTTATGAGATTGCCTGTGGTGCTATTAAACGCCCCACACAACCGCAAACACCCGCCGAGCAAGCAAAATGGGAAGTTCCTGCTCTACGTTGGGCAGATCTTGGTGATGAAACCTATGGTGTCAGTTTGCTCAACGATTGCAAATACGGCTATGATGCACAATCTTCTCAATTACGCCTAACCTTACTACGAAGTCCAAGTTGGCCCGACCCAGAGGCTGACCGAGGTATTCACAGATTCACCTATGCTGTTTATCCTCATAGTGGTAGCTGGCAATCAGCAGGTACGGTTCACCGAGGCTATGAGTTAAATTTGCCACTTCAGGTGCTGCTGTGTGAGTCAGGTGCATCTCCAACTTCCACACGGCTGACACCTGTTGGTCAGTTATTAGATTTGCAAGCTAAAAATATTGTGTTGATGGCGTTTAAGCAATCAGAAGACGCTTCCAACCACTGGATTTTGCGCTGCTATGAATGCCACGGGGAGCCAGCTAGTTTATGGCTGAAGAGCGATCTAGATTTAGCGATCGCTCACTTAGTCGATTTGTTAGAGCGACCTGTACAACCCTCTGAGTTGTTGCTGGATAAACAGAGCTATAGTATTCTCCCCTGGAAGATTGCTACTTTTATGCTAACTAGCCCCAAATCACCCAGTTGAGTGAGAATAGCTCAATAAAATGCGATCGCAGGTGTTGTCAATGAAAACGACGCTAACTGGTGCCAAGAATAACCAGCTAGCGTCTGTGTGTTGTCATCTGAACACTGGTCAGCAGTCATCTGCGATCGGGTAAAAGTGTCTTAGTCTTCGTGATCCTCATACGGATCGCTCAATTGGGCAGAAGGTGGTCCAAAAGCCGTATAGATCGAGAAGCCGGTGACAGCCAAAACAAAAACACCGATAGAAATGCTAAGAACTATTGCGGGTTCCATGATTTAAATAAATTATGAGTCCTATACCCTATAATATTACGGAACATTACAAAAAATCTATTCAGATTAATCATAGGTGACTCATGGCACAACAGACGCGGCTAGGGAATATTCTCAAACCCCTGAACTCTGAGTATGGTAAAGTGGCTCCGGGTTGGGGAACTACGCCATTGATGGCAGTCTTTATGCTGTTGTTTTTCGTCTTTTTACTGATTATCTTGCAGCTTTACAACTCCTCATTGCTGCTTGAGGGCATTAATGTCGATTGGAAAACCTTAGGTCAATAGTCTGTAGCCTAAAACGCCAATCCATCGATAACTTCCCGGCTCGTCCGGGTTTTTTTTTAAGTCCTATACTGAGGACTGAAACTCTTTCCTTGACAAATTGTAGGAGGTCGTCACATGAACGTGTTTGGTATTGGGTTGCCAGAGATGGCACTAATTATGGTCATTGCCCTATTGGTCTTTGGTCCCAAGAAGCTCCCAGAAATTGGTCGCAGTCTAGGTAAAGCAATTCGGGGCTTTCAAGACGCTTCTAAGGAGTTTGAAACTGAGTTTAAGCGCGAGGCAGAACAGCTAGAGCAAGTTGTAAAGACCCCTTCACTACCTGAAGCAAGGGAAGTCGAGATTGAGGAAGTTACTACAGCTGAATCTAACAATCACGCGACTACTTCATCTCAACAAAGCTAAGACCTACAATGCTTGCCTTCTTTTAGCCCGCCTGCGCGGGCTTTAAGCGCTGTAGGGGTTTGATGTAAAAGCTTTCTTTTTACAAGGTAATTTTGGCATATTCATTCAGCGAGAAAAGCATCCACCTATTTGTCAACGGCGCTGGTAAACGTATTAAACGTATCAGTGGAGGCACCCTGTTCAAACTGCTGTTGCAATACACTCTCAAGCAGACAATAGGCTAAGTACCTTGTCATTAACAGTAATAGCAGGTTGACGCCGATCTAATAGTTTCATCAAACCCTGTTAGGATTAAGGATTTCCATTTCTTTGGCTTGCAGGAGCCTCAAATTTGTAACCGACACCCCGAACGGTTTGAATTAATGACGGCTGACTGGCATCCAATTCAATTTTTTTCCGAATTTGCCCAATATGGACATCAACTACCCGTTGATCTCCAACATAGTCGTACTCCCAGACTTCCTGAATTAGCTCAGAGCGACGGAGTACCCGACCGGGATGACACGCCAGAAAATGCAGGAGATCGAATTCTAAGGCAGTTAAAGGCACAATCTCGTTGTTGAGGGTTACCTCCCGCCGCCCAGGATCGATAACTAGCTTGTCGAAGACAAGACGCTGTTGTTCAGTAGCCGTCACCTCTCGCCTGCGCTTCAAAATCGCTCCAACTCGGTTTTCCAGGTCTTGCAAATCAAAAGGTTTTGTGAGGTAGTCATCGCCACCCTGTTTGAACCCTTTGTCTTTGTCAGCAGCATCTCCCCGACTGGTAAGAAAGAGAACAAAGACATCTGTACGGCTTTGCATTTCCTGACAGAGGTTGTAGCCAAGGGCGTCAGGTAGATTCACATCCAGAATTACAAGGTCTGGATTGAATTGCTCAAACAGCGCTAGAGCTGTCTTGCCATCATGAGCAGACTGCACTTGGTAGTTTTTCTTACTCAAAAAGCGAAGAATTAGATTTCGGATGGCCGGGTCGTCATCCACGACAAGAATTTTGGCGGAGGCCATGGTCATAACTTTCCACGGAGAACTGGATTCTGTGATCGACACGCAGGATTTTGACACCGATGGTGTCTTGAGCATTTTAGACAATTATCGTCGTAGAATTAGGGGATGCCAATAGCGGCGACATCCTACCTAAGTTGGGAAGTTAGGAAATACCCCAACGTATAGATGCTTTTGGCTCTAAGAGTGTTTCTCGAAATTGGAATTGAATGTGTTTATCTCACGAGAGGGCTTGTCTTCAGGGATTCAGGCTAAACTAGCTTTCAGGGGTCGGTATGACACCAAAATTGCCGCTAACCTGTTACCCTCATCGGTAGCAATGGCAGCAGCTTAGGTTCATTATTGTTTAACATACAACCAGTGTAAGGTGGCAGTCATACGAGTGAAAAGAAGGGATGTCTCGGAGGTCTGGAATGAGTGATCAAAATCCCTACGAAAAGCTAGGGGTAACGGAAGACGCTTCTTTTGATGAAATTCAGGATGCTAAAGGACGGCTGATGCAGCAGCATCGTGGCGACCAAAAGCTTGTAGAAGCTGTAGAAGCAGCTTATGATGCAATTATTATGGATCGCCTCAGAATGCGGCAAGAAGGGAAAATTAAGGTTCCTGAACGCATTCGTTTTCCAGAGAAATTATCTCTATCACCGCCGAGCCTCACCCAAACGCCAGTTAAGCGCTCTTCTGCATGGCTGCAACGGCTATTGGATACCCCAACAAAGGGAGATCTGCTGTGGCCAGCTGTTTCGTTCTTGCTATTGAGTGGTGTGACTGTCTTTTATCGTAGCCCTGATGAGTCAATTCTACCGTTCGTTCTGGCATTGGGCGTTGGCTGTAATGTTTACTTCCTCAATCGCAAAGAACGGCAATTAGGTCGTGCTGTATTACTCACGTTGGCAGGGCTGCTTCTGGGTGTGGGTCTGGGAACTTTCCTAGGTGGCTTACTAACGGCTCAACTTTCTCCTCTCGGTTTTACAACTGAGAAATTTGCCACATTAGTGACATTTATCATTCTGTGGCTGATTAGTAGCTTCCTTCGTTGAAGCCGAAGTAGGAAGCAACTGGGAGCGCTGAGGCGTCAGAAACCTCGTCTATCCGAAGGATAGGCGGGGTAGTTCATTAAGTCTCGAAACAGAGATTTACTTCAGAACACAGGGAAATAGGGAAAGAAGAGAAGCAGGGGAGGAGATTCCCCTGCTTTGTTCAAGAGGAGAGAACAGAAGAAACTGTTGGCAGAAATTGGCAGTAGTTTTTTACAGGAGCGATCGCTTCCGTATCTGCATGGACAGTCGTTTAAAATTAGCAGCAAGCGATCGCTAAATTGCAGGATGATGTTTTCTTCTAACCAAACCAATTTAGATTTAGGCATTAGTCTTGAATCTAACACCAGAGAAATTTCTGGACTTACCTACATTCCTGACTACATTAATAGCGATGAACACAATCAATTGCTTAGTTTGATTGACCAACAAGAGTGGTCAACAAAACTAAAAAGACGTGTTCAACATTATGGATATAGATATGACTATAAAAATGGCTTCCTTGCATCATCGAGCTACTTGGGGGCATTGCCAGTTTGGCTACAAAGCCTTGCTAACAGGCTGTCTAGCGACCGCTTAACGACAAAAGTCCCTGACCAAGTAATCATCAATGAGTACGAACCAGGGCAAGGTATTAGCAGCCATGTTGACTGTATTCCCTGTTTTGGAAATACGATTATTTCCTTGAGCTTCGGAAGTCCTTGTGTGATGGATTTCATTCATTCTCAGACAAAAGAAAAAATATCAATTTTATTACCGCCTAGAAGTTTGATTGTTATGCAAAAAGCCGCTAGATATGAGTGGCAACACGGCATTGCTGCTCGTAAGAAAGATAAATATGAAGGTATAGAATTTATTAGAACCAGAAGAGTTTCTATGACTTTTAGAGAGGTTCTATTCCCTTACAAGTGATAATTCCGCTACCGAGTGTAACCGAATTTTGCGATCGCCATTAAGGTTTTTAGCGCTACTTCCTCACCGTTTGCATGAAAATGCTCCTTTTTCCCCAAGGCTTAAGGAATACCGAACCTTAGAGGCAACGGACAGATTGTTTGTTATTTATTGGACGAAGCACAGTTTCATCAACTGGATGGGCGCGTAGCTTATGTGGAGATGGCAACAGTATGAGCCTACAGGAAAATTGGATTGGGAATTAGGAAATCAATGCTCTTAAGTCCAAACTCCCAAATCCAAAATCATGGCAATGGGATCGCACACCCAGTTGGTCTGACCCCAAATTGCCAGTATTGGGCGTTTTGGCACTCTATATTGTACTAAGCGTTACAGTTAGAGGATTTAATCGTTCTTTGTCACAGATTCTTCTAAATACACTCTTAATCTTCTAAATACACTCTTAATGGTTAAAGGGCGTCATGTCTTCAAACCTGCCTATCAATAGGACAGTTCCTTGGCGATGGTAAGGCAATTTTAATATTACTATTACTGCGATCGTCAATCTAACTAACGACAGAGTGTAAAGCTTAAGCAAACCTTAAGAATAAAGAGATAGGCACAATAAATTTGCAAAATTTAATGTCTAGTTTTTCCTGTCGAAGCATTTCTTTGGAGGCTGAACAGGTTTGTCTGCTTTATGCAGGGTTCTTGCAAACCATTGTGGATCGAGCGAAATCTTAGCTCTCCTATCAGGGATCGAAGAAATCTGTAGCATTTATAACTTATGAAAGCAGAAAATACTACTCAAAATTTGTTGCGAATGAGTATAAAGACTGACATAATAAAAAAGCAGCAGGAATGACTCATCTTTGATCCCTAGCTGTAGTATCAGTTTATTTACTGGCGTTTTCTGACAAAAGTTTTGGCTTGAGTCGGTAAAAGTTTCATTTTTTTAATAATTCAAAAAAAGAGGTTTCAAGGTGCGGATAACACAAGAAGTTCGCTGCCCAAATTGTGGCAGTCATGCGGAAAGACATTATTTCATAAAAACTAACATTACTCAAACTCAATGCCCTGCCTGTGACTACTTAATGATTAATTGTTCTCGCACGGGTAGAGTAGTTGAGGCTTACGCTCCTGGCATCTACGCTCGTCGCTAGTAGATTCCTACAATCTCTAAATCCTGCCTCAATTAAAAACCATAGCTAGACGCAGATAAACGTGGATAGGTCTGACAACCATCTGTGTTTATCTGCGGTTCCCGATCCGGACTTCAAGGTTGATGAACTAGAGTGTTTCTTGATGCTCTCAGTTGTCCGCAAGCCGCGTCTTTTTCTAGACCGCGAGAGCGGCGCACGCTAACAGCAATGTGTTGCTTCTCTAGAGCTTCGACAAAGGTTTGAATCCGACGGGGACTAGGGCGTTGGTAATCTACCTCGCTGATAGGGTTGTAGGGAATAAGATTGACGTGAGTCTGGAACCCCCGCAAGTGCCCTGCCAACTCAACAGCGTGTTCTGGGAGATCATTCAGTCCCCCTAAGAGAATGTATTCAAACGTCACTCGACGACCTGTTAACTTTACGTATTCCCGGCACTCGTCTAATAGAGCTTCCAAGGGATACCGCTTCGCGCTGGGAATGAGTTGTTCCCGCAGTGTCTGATTTGAGGCATGAAGACTAACAGCAAAGGTAATTTGCAGTTGGTGTTCGGCGAGTTGGCGAATGCGACCGGGAATGCCGACGGTTGAGATTGTAAGCGATCGCACTCCAATCCCTATATCTTGATTAATAGACTTCACTGCACCGATAACAGCATCCAAATTCAGCAAGGGTTCTCCCATACCCATGAAAACAACATTGCTAACGCGCTGTCCGAAGTCTTCTTGAACCGTCAAGACTTGATCGACAATTTCATAGCGTTTCAGGTTGCGGATGAATCCCCCTTTACCCGTAGCACAGAAGTCGCACGCCATTGGACAACCGACTTGAGAGGACACACAAACCGTAAGGCGTTTATCGGTAGGAATGCCGACGGTTTCAATAATATGACCGTCTGCCATCCGTAGAAGGTACTTCACCGTACCATCTGGGGATTCAGAGCGATAGTGTAAGGTTGAGCGACCAATGGGGACATCAACGAGGGCTTCGCGCCACTGTTTAGGAAAGACAGAGATTTCCGAAAGCGATCGCGCCCCTTTTTGATAAATCCATCCATGTAACTGACGCCCTCGATAAGCAGGTTGACCCTGCTGTTGCACCCATTCGATTAATTCTGCAAGAGTTGCGCCCAAAAGTGGGGGAATTGATATTGCCGATGGTTCAGCGGCTTCACCTGACTGAGTCAATGTTAGGGGATTTTGATCATTGCTACTATTTTGTAAATGAACCTGAGAAAGACGGGGTGTAGCGGACATAAAAAATTAGGAATTTAAAATTTACTGTTAGATCTCTATCTTAAAACTTCATTCATGGCGATCGCCTCCTCTCCTCAACACGTAAAAGCAGCAAGCTGCTCTCTTTAGCTTGCTGATGTTCTCAAACTGTTAGCGAAATACCCAGTTTTACCCGATTTAGGGAGAGCGATCGCTTAATTTGCAAGTATCTTTATTTACTAAATCCTATTCAATTACCAATAACGCCCCTTTAGCTTCCAAGCTAAGTGTCCAAATTCTCGCTCTTTAATTCCTTTTATGGATAAACCATAGCAATAACAATAGATTATGTATAGCAAAATCCCCTTGACTGATAACAAAGTAGAAATAGTAGGCGGATTGAAATCTGGTTTGAAATCTTCTCTTTTTAAGTATTCAAGAAACCAGTCAGGATTTGAATAAAACAATTTCATAGAGATGTTCTTTGCTGACTCTCCTCCTCCAAATATATTTCGCATACAATAATCTACGTGTTTTTGGACATATTCTCCAGTTATTTTTCTTTTTCTAGTAGCTAACCAATAACTGATGTCAATTTTATCTCGTGTTGTTTCGCCGCAACTTACTGTAATGTTATCAACTTGTTTAACATAACCCTTCTTGTTACCTTGCTCAAAATCCGTTTCATACCAATTAGTAACCGCTGTTATAGCAATATAAGCATCGTCCATAACAATACCATTGGGTATTGCTATATTCCGCAAAACATCACCCGGTGCAGCATAACATTTACCATCAACTTGGCGGTCTATTACATCTCCTTTTTTACCTACAATTTTTCCTCCACAAACTCTACACTCTGGATGTGCTACCAGAATATTAATCATTTCTTCTAGACCTGATTTGTTAACCAGCGCTACATCTGCATCAAGAACTATGTAATAATCTGCTTGAGCAGATGCTTCATGAATAAAGTGATTCCATGCAGCACATTTATCGGCTATAGCTAGTTCAACAACCTTCGTTTTTACACCTAAATTATCAAAGGGTATTAACTTTTCTTTAGCTATAGCTACCATATTGTCATAAGACCCGTTGGAAACTACTATTACTTCTACATCATAGGAATTTTTTAACAGAGTTTGTCCTTGTAGAGACTCTAATAACTTTCCTATTCCATCTTCCTCATTAAATCCAATAATTCCAATTGACAACTTTTGCATCAGCCTATTCCTTATTAAATTCTCTAGGATTAGAAAAGAACTCTTAATGCCCTATTATATTACTTCTCAAATTAAGGTTGGCAAACAATTAACTTTCGTGAACTTTGGATTATTATCTTCCTAATAAATATGACCATGTAACGAATGCTACCGAAGTTATCTTCTTACCTTTCGGTGAGTACGCAACCCTAGCTTTCGGTTCTAGACCATGTTTTGTAAGTTTAACTTCCTATCTATAGCAATATCTTGAATTAGGCAATAGAATTTACATCAATCTTAGATGAACTTAGAGTCAAGAGTATTAAATAAATTAAGAATCGCTTCGAGCTTGTTGACAAAGGGAGTTTTGAGTGGTGAGTGCTTGACTACATACACAAATGACAATTGAGTCTCAAACTCTCCCAGCAAGAGGTAAAAGGGTATCGCTCTTGCGACCTAAAATTAAACAGAAGCTTCATCGAAAGGCTTCTTTGCCTGATACACAAGCTTCAATTGCCCTTTAATTGAGAATTCAATGCTGGAAGCAATGTCCCCTCTAACCCTGGCATTTCGATTTACCTCTCCAGGACCAATTCTAATTGAGCTGGGACCGCTGACAATTCGCTGGTACGGTCTCTTGATTGCCTCGGCGGT
>DATNQT010000169.1:0-3588 GCA_036703885.1 Candidatus Sericytochromatia bacterium | reverse complement strand
TACTCCCTACTCCCCAATGTGTCTATTTAGACTTGCAGCCGATTCCAGTTGATACGATTCGCCACCGCTTTCCCAACATTATCCAGGTTTGTCAGCACTGGGGAGTTGACTTGTTTCGGGAACCGATTCCCGTCGCCCCAGCTGCACACTACTGGATGGGAGGAATTACAACAGATTTAATGAACCGTACCTCAATTCCTGGTTTATATGCCATTGGGGAAACAGCTAGTACAGGTGTCCACGGTGCAAATCGTTTGGCAAGCAATTCGCTACTAGAGTGTTTAGTTTTTGGTGCCCAGTTAGCGAAAATTACTCCTGACGAACTACAAATTGCAGATAACGAAATCGCCATTCCCGATTCCCGATTCCCGATTCCCCATTCAAAAGACTGGGTAATGCAAAAAGATAAAATTGCCCAACTGCGAGTCGAGTTACAGCAATTGGTGTGGCAAAGTGCGGGAATTTGTCGCTCTAGTGATGTTTTAGAAGGTGCGATCGCACAAGTTGAAGTTTGGCGAGAAGAATTTGCGGCACTTCCCTTAAGCCAAGCCTTGCTGAATCTATCGCCTGTCAAAACGGTCAGATTTGACTTACCAGATGGCGATCGACAATTGCGTACTTGGGGAGAAACTTATAACTTACTCGACGTAGCATACCTAATACTTAAAAGCGCTGCTTTTCGTAAAGAAAGCCGAGGTGGGCATTATCGACTGGACTATCCTCAACCAGACCCCAACTGGCAAGCCCATACGTTAGTGCAAAAAAATCAATGGTGGAAATCACCGCCCATAACAGCGTAATGATTACGCACGTTCCGAGCAAGCCACAAACCAACACAAAGGTGCTTTGCCCTGTAAAAGCGCTTTGAATAATTAAGCTTGTGACCAGCCTAGTCGCTATCTTATTCCCCTTCAAGAAAACTGCTTTAACGGGTTCCAGAACCTCTTGTGTTGTTCGGATGCCCATTATCTGGCGGTGTGAAGTCTTCTGAACTTGCCGCCTCACCTACAGCCAACTCTTGTGAAATATGGCTATTAGAAGCAATATATGAATAGTTTGATGAATTGCTATTAGGTATACCAAGCTCTGCTTTAGTCTGGAGCATCTTGGGACTGAACAACTGCAAACCAATTAACAAAGTCGCAATACTGGTGAAGCGAAGGTAAGGATACATGGCTTGAAATCAACTGCTCTTATGGCTCACAGCTTTAGTATATTGATTGAAATCCCAATACATAAGAGCATTCACCAAAGATTCATAGCACGTTCACAAAAGGTTCATCAAATGTAAAAAAAGAGCTAATAAAGCTAGATTTTATTCCCTTTAATCTTTAACGATAATCAGTAAATTTACTGAAAGTTTATAGTTTGTCTATAGGAAATTTATCTAACGACAACGAGAGTGGTTTGCCAATTGGCTATAAAGCTTGCACTGCTTACAAGAGGAGGTTCTAGAGCTTTTAATTAGCTCAAACTATGAGCCAGCTATTCAGTCATTTTTTGGCTTTTATTTGTAATACTATTTCTCGTTTACGTCCTACGTTTTTTAACCTATCGTAATACAATTGTAATTTTTATGAAGCCTGTATTATAGTCTTTAAGCAACTTAGTGAATGTTCATGGTAGTTTATAAAAGCTGAATTAGAACAATAATTTTAAAATAAATTATGGAGTTGACAGTCTACAATAGAAATTGAAGCTATTTTTAAAACTCTATGCTTTTTCTGTTTAACTGCATTTCCCTAATAATTTGAATAAACTATTGGCTTTACAAAATAAGTTTATTTTGTTGACTCTAAAATCCGGCTAGTAGAGGCTCTATTCCTCAGTGATTATTGGCACTCTTTCCCGCCAAGAACAAGAATGGAGGTTCTTCGGGCAAAACTTTACTAACCTTGGGTTCGCGGTTATCTAACGAGTCTTGGGTTTCGAGCTTATAATACTCTAACCACATTCACCACCCAAACGCGATACATCCCTCCCAGACGAAAGCGCCAGAGCTGGCTTCACTGCCTAAACCAAGGTTAGAGTGAGCAAGCTCAGTAAATTCATCAAATATTTACAAATTTTCACAAAAGCTTTATAAAAGTATAATTATAGATAGATTACTTTAAATAGAACTTGATAAATTAACTTGATAAGTGGTTTTGAGAGTCTTGTTGAATGGAGTTATGAAATGGCTACTAAAGTCGTGACCTTCAGGCTACCAGAAGAACTTGTAGAGGTGATTACCTTGCAAGCTAATACCACAGGTAGATGCAAAACAGCAGTGGTTGTTGATGCACTCAAGCAAGTATTTAGCTTTCCTTCTAGCACAACATCAACGTCCCTTGAAGGGCTTCACAAGCAACAAGAGGCTCTACAGAAAAAAGTTGCTGCCTTGAATAAGCAGCTAGTTGAGTTCAATGGGGAATCCTTGTCATACGGAGAGACACAGCCCCTAGAAGGGCTGAATCGGGTTACGGCTACGAGTCAACCTTTAGTTAATGAAGTCTCTTTACCCGTGCCGAATCGTTCTCAAGCTCAGAATGCCGAGGCGGCGGTTGATTTGACAAACAGCAGCCGTTTAGATAGTCAAGAGTCTGAATCTACTAATGGTAGAAGTGATGAAATTAATGATGATCTGCAACAGTTAACAGCCAAGGTTGAACAACGAGCGCGGATGCTTGAGCAGGTTCTCTCAGCGTCTGTAGATCATGTTTGTATGTATGACAGGTTGGGTCGGTATACTTACGCCAACCGCGCCTTTATGCAGTCATTCCGGCTGGAGGGGACTGAACTCTATGGTAAGACTTGGCCGCAACTAGGCTTGCCCCTAGATCCGATGCGAACGTTTGACTCGAAACTTCAAATTGCCCTGACTACGGGGCAATCCATTGCAGAGGAAATGGCGCTCCCGACTGTTAATGGTGTCAGAGACTACGAGTACATCCTCAGTCCGATTCATAGCACTGATGGTAGTGTTGAAGCCGTAGTCTATACAGCCAGAGATATTACGGAGCGCAAGCAAGCAGAGGAGTCGCTACGAGAATCCGAAAAAAACTACCGTAACTTGTTCGAGTGGGCGTCAGATTCAATCTTTATCACCGACTCTTCAACTCATCACCTCTTAGACGTGAATGAGCATGCCGCACGACGATTAGGGTACACCCGCAAACAACTTCTCCACCTACCCGCTGAGGTGATTAGTCCACCAATGGACCCAGAACATCGGGCAGCAACACTTCGGCAGTTATGGAAGGTGGGGAGTGTTACCTTTGAACACCTTCACCAGTGTAAAAATGGTGCACAGATGCCAGTTGAAATTAGTAGTCGGGTAGTTGAATATGGGGGTCAACTAGCGATTCAAAGCTTTGTCCGTGATATCACTGATCGCAAACAGGCACAGGAAAAGCTAGCTCTTTACCAAGAGATTATCACTCATTTAGGAGAAGCGATCGCCATTACTGACTTAGAGGGTTGTTACCTGGAGCAAAACCGAGCGCATCGGTCGATTCTGGGATACTCAGATGATGAACTGCTAGAGCTGACGACACCATCCCTCTTAGGAGAACAGGTATTCGCTGCTATTTCTAAGGAGCTACTCAA
>DATNQT010000168.1:0-13195 GCA_036703885.1 Candidatus Sericytochromatia bacterium | reverse complement strand
GCCATAAAAGCTTCCTGCGGAACATCAACAGTACCCACGGCTTTCATGCGCTTTTTCCCCTTCGCCTGCTTCTGAAGCAGCTTTTTCTTCCTGCTGATGTCACCGCCGTAGCACTTAGCAAGGACATCTTTGCGTAATGCAGGGATGTTTTCGCTAGCGATGACTCGACTACCAATAGACGCTTGGATGGGAATCTTAAATTGGTGACGCGGAATCAGTTCTTTGAGTTTTTCCACCATTGCGCGACCGACATGGTAGGCTTTGTCGCGATGGACAATCATTGCTAGGGAGTCAACGGGGTCGCCATTGATCAGAACATCCAGCTTGACGAGGGGGTTTTCTCGATAGCCGATGATGTGATATTCCATACTGGCATAGCCACGCGATCGCGATTTCAACTGATCGAAAAAGTCTGTTACGACTTCCGCCAAGGGCAACTCATAGATTAACGTCGTCCGCCCTTGAGTCAAGTATTTCATATCCTTGAAAACACCACGCCGACTTTGGCATAGTTCCATTAACGTGCCAACGTAGGCTTCTGGAGTTATCATCTCCACCTGGACGTAGGGTTCTTCGATTTTTTCCCGTTCTTGGGGTGATGGTATAGTGCTGGGATTATCAATCTCAAAGACTTCGCCGCTGATGGTAGTGACTTGATAAACCACAGAAGGCGCTGTTGTAATCAAATCAAGATTGTATTCCCGCTCCAGGCGCTCCTGTACAATTTCCATGTGCAGCAAGCCCAAAAAGCCACAACGGAAGCCAAACCCCATCGCACTTGACGTTTCCGGTTCGTAGTTCAGTGCGGCGTCACTCAGCTTCAGCTTCTCTAGAGCATCTCGCAAATCTGTATACTGGTCAGCATCAATGGGGAATAACCCACAAAACACCATTGGCTTTGCTTCCGCATAACCCGGTAAAGGGTTAGATGCGGGTGCGGCAGCTAAGGTAATGGTGTCGCCAACACGGGCGTCTTCTACGGCTTTAATCGCGGCTGCCAGGTAACCCACTTCACCCGCGTGCAGTTCATTAACCTGAACTTGTGTGGGGGAAAGCACGCCGAGTTCATCAATTTCGTACTCTTTGCCGGATGCCATCAAGCGGACTTTATCACCTTTTTTGACCGTTCCGTCCACGACCCGGAAATATACGATTACTCCTCGGTAAGGGTCATAATAACTGTCAAAAATCAACGCCCGCAGCGGTTGATTTACCGTGTCCTTCGGCGGAGGAACTAGATGCACAATAGATTCTAAGATTTCACCGATTCCGATTCCTTCCTTTGCCGATGCCTTAATTGCACCACTACAATCGAGACCGATGATTTCCTCTATTTCACTTCTCACCCGTTCCGGTTCGGCTCCGGGTAAGTCGATTTTATTCAAAACTGGGATAATTTCCAGATTGTGTTCCAGGGCTAAGTAAACATTAGCTAGAGTCTGGGCTTCGACGCCTTGGGAAGCATCTACAACTAATAGCGCCCCTTCGCAGGCAACAAGACTGCGCGACACCTCATAGGAGAAGTCCACATGACCTGGAGTGTCAATTAAATTGAGGACGTACTGTTCACCATCACTGGCGGTGTAATTCATCCGTGCGGCTTGCAGCTTAATTGTAATGCCCCGCTCCCGTTCCAAATCCATGTTGTCTAGGAACTGTTCCTTCATCTCCCGGTCATTTACTGTACCAGTAGTCTGCAAGAGGCGATCGGCTAAAGTAGACTTCCCGTGGTCAATGTGGGCGATGATCGAAAAATTACGAATGCGAGAGACAGGAACATCAGTCATAGCGATTGGGGGCGACAAGAAAGAACCGTAAAGCGGGAGAGTTCAGTAGTACTTAATGTATTTTAATGTTTCTGCAACCGATACGGGTGGCACTCTTAAGATGGGATAAGCTCTATCTAGAAAATAGGGAGTGGTGAGTGGGGAGTAGGGAGTGGGAAGAGAAATTTTCATTCTTCAATTATGCGAAACCGCGCATGGGGTCTGTCTTGAAAATAGGGGACTCTTTGGACTGTTAGCCTATCGCAGCTTCGCTCATTGATAGTTATCGTAAAATGTATAGGGGGAAAGTAACATAGATTATGAATGATAATGCCGTACATCGAGAGCGTTCAGTTGACAAGGAAGAAATTTCTATCCATTTGGATTCAGAACTGCTAGACCAAATCAATCACCTAACCAACGATCCGAGTAAGGTAATTGAAACTGCAATTCGTCAGTGGCTCCGGGGCGAACGGGAACGGGATGATGAACTGACCCGTACTTTAGAGCGCAATCCGCCCGTGCCGTTACGAGGCGAATGGAACGATTGAGATCAAACATAGATCAGGAATCTCGCTTGCTCGCACGAGCTTGAGGCTCCGAATCATTGGGGTGAACGAACTTTTTCTAGCTAATCTTTTCATCGCTTGCAGTTTCCAGGTTTCTTCTGATGACTGCTCCTGCTAACCGACAACGTCCTCAATCTGGGTATACCGATATGGAATCTGCTACTGCAGTAGGCAATTCTGGCTTTTTGCAGGGGTTAGGGTCCGAACTTGTGTTTACTCAGGATGCATCTGGTCAGTATCGTTCTTTTTATTGGCAAAATGCCGAGCGATACGGTCTGAAAAATGAGCAAGTAGTTGGCCTTTCCCTAACTGATACATTTTGCCCGATCGCTATTGATGCGTATCGGGAACAAATTCAACGGATTTTGGAGCAACGGACGCCAGAACGTTGCATCCACTCGTTTTGTTGTAACGAGCAATGCTTGCCATTTGAGGTAGTCATTAGCCCGATTTTGCAAGCGGATGGTAAGGCAACAACAGTTCTGGTAATGGGTCACCTGTTGCCGGAAGCATCGGTACAGACGGTGATTGACTCTTTAGTGCCCTTGAGTCTAGATCCGAACCAAAAACTGCTGACTCAGATTGCCCGGAAAATTCGTCGCACCCTCGATCTCGATACCATTTGGCAGCAAACGGTGAAAAGCTTGGGGAAAGCCCTCCAAGTCAGTCGCTGTATCGTCTGCTCCTACAAACCCGACGCCCCAGAAGTCAAAGTGGAGGCAGAATACTGCCAGAGGGCTTCTGAATCAATGCAGGGCAAACAACTAAGATTGGAGTCACAGCCTTACCTGAGACAAGCACTCTTTTGTCGAGAGCCAGTAGTCGTCGAGCAAATAGGCAGCTGTGAAACTCAACCACAATCAGTGCTAGTGGTTTCTACCTGTTACCAAGACGAACCCAATGGTTTAATCAGTCTGGAGCAATGCGATCGCAGCCGTCAGTGGAGTGAGGCAGAAATCGAATTGGTGCGAGAACTGGCAGAACAAGTCGGAACTGCGATCGCTCACGGCACCCTCTACAAAGAGCTAGAACTAGCCAGCGAACGCGCCGAAGAAGCCTCTCGCCTTAAAAGTGAGTTCCTTGCCAATACATCCCACGAATTGCGAACCCCTCTCAATGGCATGATTGGGTTTCTCAAGCTCATCCTGGAAGGGATGGCAGACGACCCAGAAGAGCAGCGAGACTTTATCCAGGAAGCTCATCGTTTAGCGATACACCTACACAACCTAATCAACGACATCCTGGATATTGCCAAAATTGAAGCCGGCAAAATGGAGCTTGAGCTTGGTCAAGTCCGCCTCAGAGAACTGATGAATGATGTCGAGGATTTTACTCTAAATCTGGCACAACAAAAGAACCTGAGCCTGAATATCGAGCTGCCTGCTGCTCGTGACGAGATAATCCTGTACGGCAACTACCAGCGACTATTGCAGGTGCTACTCAACCTGATTGGCAATGCTATCAAATTTACCCATGAGGGGGGCGTCACAATCAGTGCTGAGGTATTGAAGAAAAAGGTAACGTTTAAAGATCACGAATTCCCAGGAATCGTTAAAATTCGCGTGGCAGATACGGGGATTGGTGTGTCTCTGGACAAGCAAGACAAGCTGTTTCAATCATTTAGCCAGGTGGATGGTTCACGTACTCGTTCATACGGGGGTACAGGGTTAGGACTAGCAATCTCCCAAAGGTTGGTGGAAACAATGGGTGGCGTAGTCAATTTCTACAGTATGGGAGAAGGGTTAGGTTCAACCGTTACCTTCACAGTTCCCCTGTATCAGGAACCCATGATGATTTCCAGCCAGTCTGCATGATTCACTTGATTTATTGATTTAGCGATGGGAACAGCTCGATGAGCGACCTGGCTAGTGTCATAATTCCTCAATTTTTGGCAATTCCTCCAATACTCTGAGAAGTTTTTTTAAACTAGAGAGGTTGATTGAACAAAGGTTTTATGACAGAGCAAAAAAGCGCTCGTGAGTTGTTTCAGGCGGCATATGAACACCGCTACACTTGGGACGAAAACTTCCCTGGCTACAGCGCCGATGTCGAAATCAAGCAAGGTGATGAAGTTTATAGCGGTAAAGTTCGCATTAATCGCGACTTGAGTGTAGACGTTACGGGCTTCGCTGACGAAAAGGTACAAGAAAGCATCTATAACCAGATGCGGGATATCGTAACTCACCGCAAGCGCTCCTCTTTTGAGAAAGCTCACGGGAAAAGCGAATTTACCCTAGGCGAAGAAGACTCCACTGGTGCTGTGGAAATTCTGGTCAAGGGCGATGCAATGGGTTCCAACTACAAAGTCCGAGGCACTGAAATTAGTCAGGTTAGCCGCGTGATGGGTCCGATGGCGTTCACGATTAATACGAAGGAAAGCTTGGATACGGGAGAAGGGTATGTCTCCGCAGGCTACAATGCCATTTTCCGTAATTCTAAGACGGGCGACTTGATGGGCAAGCGGGAGTTTGAGGATACGTTTGAGAAAGTCGGTGACTACTATGTCATGACTCGTCAAGTCGTTCACGCGCTCGAGGGAGAAGGGCGGACAACTACCGAGTTCAACTTCTCTAATATCAAGCTACTGGAACCGGCTGTGGTTTAACTTCTAGAGGAATGATGTGTGTGCCATCCCCAATCGGAACTCTGAGGATTAGTTGAGGGCTTCGCGATACTAAGGATAGTAACTCAGGCGATCGCCTTCCAGAAAGCTAGGATAAACACAGAGTTGCAATTGAAAAAATCACAAGAGGTGAACGATGTCCCAAACCTTGGCACTAACTTCTGAAAACGTTGAAACAGTTTTGGATGAGATGCGTCCTTACTTGATGGCTGATGGCGGTAACGTCGAGCTAGTTGAGTTAGATGGCCCTGTTGTCAAACTTAGGCTCCAAGGGGCTTGCGGGTCTTGCCCCAGCTCTGCTGTGACACTGAGAATGGGTATTGAACGGCGCTTGCGGGAATTTATTCCTGAAATTGCTGAAGTTGAGCAAGTCATGTAACCGTTTTGAGTTTTAAGGTTAAGAGTTAAGAGTTAAGGGTTCGAGCAATACTATCATCAGCTTTAACTCTCAACTCTTAACACCCAACTTTTAGCTCGTTACTTATGTCTCATCCTCTATACGTCGCCTTTATCTGGCATCAGCATCAGCCGTTGTACAAAAGCCGCGACAATGCTTCAGGTGTGCCCGGAAAATACCGTTTACCGTGGGTGCGGCTACATGGTACGAAAGATTATCTGGATTTAGTACTACTGCTGGAACGCTATCCAAAGTTGCATCAAACAGTGAACTTAGTTCCTTCACTGATTTTGCAACTGGAAGATTATATTGCTGGTACTGCCATTGACCCTTATCTAGCGGCAGCGCTGACACCAACCGAACAGCTGAACGACGAACAGAAGCAATTCATCGTTGAGCATTTTTTTGATGGCAATCACCATACTCTAGTTGACCCCCATCCCCGCTATGCTGAACTGTACTGGACGCGGCAGGACAAGGGGAGGACGTGGTGTCTGGAAAATTGGGTAGAGCAAGATTATAGTGATCTGCTGGCGTGGCATAACCTTGCCTGGATCGATCCCCTGTTTTGGGATGACCCAGAGATTGAGGGGTGGTTGAAGCAGGGACGGAATTTTACTTTAGGCGATCGCCAACGCATTTTCTCAAAACAGAAAGAAATCCTTAGTCGCATCATTCCCCAGCACAAAAAAATGCAAGAGGCGGGTCAGTTGGAGGTGACAACAACACCTTACACTCACCCAATTCTTCCCTTACTCGCGGATACAAATGCAGGGCGTCGGGCAGTGCCGAACATGAATTTGCCTCACTCTCGCTTCCAGTGGGCAGAAGATATTCCCCGGCATCTGAAGAAATCCTGGGATATGTATCAAGACCGTTTTGGTCGGACGCCGCGCGGGTTGTGGCCGTCGGAGCAATCAGTCAGCCCTGAAGTTTTACCTTATATCGCCCAGCAAGGATTTGAGTGGATTTGCTCGGATGAAGCGGTGTTGGGTTGTACCCTGAAGCAGTTCTTCCACCGGGATGAGGCGGGGAATGTTGTAGAACCAGAGTGGCTTTACCGTCCCTATCGCCTGGAAACGCCCCACGGTCCGTTAGCGATCGTGTTTCGAGACCATCGGTTATCGGATTTGATTGGTTTTACCTATGGATCGATGGATGCGAAGCAGGCGTCTGCCGATTTAGTGGGACATTTAGAAGCGATCGCACGTTCTTTGAAAAATCGGCAACCTGAGGGTGGAACATCCTTAGAACAACCTTGGCTCGTTAATATTGCTCTGGATGGTGAGAATTGTTGGGAGTATTACCACCGAGATGGTATTCCCTTCCTAGAAGCCCTTTATCAGACCTTGAGCGACCATACCGATATTAAACTGGTAACCGTTAGTGAATTTATCGAACAGTTTCCACCTACGGAAATTATTCCAGATGGTCAATTGCATAGCGGTTCCTGGGTGGATGGAAGCTTTACCACTTGGATTGGTGACCCAGCAAAGAATCGGGCTTGGGACTTACTGACAGAGGCGCGGCAAGTACTAGCCAACCATCCAGAAGCAACAGAAGAAAATAACCCAGAAGCTTGGGAAGCCCTGTATGCTGCCGAAGGTTCTGACTGGTTTTGGTGGTTTGGTGAAGGTCATTCCTCAAACCAGGATGCAATGTTCGACCAGCTGTTTCGGGAACACTTGAGCGCTATCTACCAAGCCTTAAATGAGCCAATTCCTCCAAGCGTTAAGCGACCCGTGGAAGCCCACGATATTCAGGGAGACCATCGACCTCAAAGCTTTATCCATCCTGTAATTAACGGTATCGGTGATGAGCAGGATTGGGATAAGGCGGGGCGCATTGAAATTGGCGGTGCAAGGGGTACGATGCACCAGAGCAGTGCCATGCAGCGACTCTGGTATGGCGTCGATCACCTGAACTTCTACCTGCGGCTGGACTTCAGGAGTGGGGTGCAACCTGGTAAGGACGTTCCTGGAGAATTGCACCTGCTGTGGTTCTATGCTGACCGGACAATGCACAACAGCCCTGCACCTTTAGCAGAATTACCCGATGAAGCGCCGTTGAATTATCTGTTTCACCACCAACTGGGTATTAACCTTGTGACTCAATCCTTTTGGTTCCAGGAGGCTGGGGAGCATTATCAGTGGTTCCCCAGAGCTAGTCGCGCTCAAGTGGCACTCGAGCAGTGCCTGGAGGTAGCTGTGCCGTGGGCAGATTTACAAGTGGAGCCAGATTCTGCACTGCGGCTCGTTCTAGTTTTTGCGGATAACGGTATTTTCCGCAGCTATGTACCGGAAAATGCTTTGGTTCCGATTACCGTCCCCTAGGAAGCGATCGCCTTCTTGAATAGTAGGGGCTATAACACAAGAGTGCCCCTACCCGACACAACTCAAAAAATTAAATTATCTCACCCAATAACTTTAGGGGTGACCTATAGGTTGCCCCTAATAGGGTAGGTAAGCTTATTCCTTACCAGTGACCTTATCCACTAAGCTTTTTGCCCCTTCTACTAAGCTGTTTTCACCAGGATTCTCTTTTTTATAAGCTTTCAAATCTTCCTCGTAAATTTTATCCAGACCTTTAGGATCGTTAAGTGCCTCAGTGGCTTCTTCGTAAGCCTCTAGCCGAGACTCTTCTAGAATTCCCGCCTCTTCACTAAAGGTGTAAGCTCGGTCGATCGCTTCTTCTGCCTGCTTATTCAAAGGCTTATCTGCAAAAGCGGGTTGATTGGAAAAAATAAATAGACCTGATAAACTCAGCAAACTCATTAGACCAAAAATCAAAAGACGTTTACCAAAAGCTGATAAAATCCGCTGCATATAAATCTCCTTTTTTTGTTTTGTATGTATGATTGTGCAATTTACAATGACGCGCGACTACTAAGGCTGTTTTGATATCCAAAACACCAACATAGATCCCAGAGACATCCTACGGGTCTAACTACAGCAGTCCCTTCTACCGGAAGATATATTCGATTCGTATTAATAGTTACAGATTACTGATTACTCAAACTTTGAGTAATCATGTCTGATTGATTTACTTGCTCAAAAACCTCAATCACTTGCTGAGGAATTGCTCGCGGACGCATTGCCTTCGTATCTACCCAAACCCATAATGCCTCAGCTGTTACTAGCCGTTGCTCATCACCTTGTTTGCGAATTTCATAACAGCGAATTGCACGAGGTCCGCGCAGGGTTTGCAGCCAAGTGGTCACTTCCAAATTATCACCAGCAACTGCTGGGCGGAGATAGTCGATTTCAATTCGCCGCATCACGAAGACGCCACCCAGTTCTTGGCAACGTTCCTGATTAAAGCCGAGATGTTCGGAATGTTCAACGGCTGCTTGTTCCAGGTAATGTTGGTACACGGCGTTGTTGACGTGCCCTAAGGCATCCATCTCGTGGTAACGCACGCGCAGTTGGGTTTTGAATTGTTTCATTCTCTGGCTTGTCCTAGGAAAATAGGGAGTAGGGAGGGGGGAGTAGGGAGTGGGGGAAGAGGACTATTTTCATTTTCGGTGGCGACGAATCCGCCATAACGCCTGTCTTGAAAATAGGAGATAAGGGAATAAATAAACCAAGAATTCCTAATGTTCTCAAGAAATTCTTGTAATTCAAGATACAGACATATCAAAACATATGCCCAAAGGGAGAAGAGCGGAGAAAGTAGCAGTATTACAGTGTGTAACAGATATTAGAGGTAAGAGCTGTTCTGTCGCCAAAATTCACGCTTTACCCGAAAAGCAAAAACTCAAGTTTGACAGTTGGAGGAAGTGATTAATACTCACTCCTGCCATTAAAATTACGTATCAATTTTTAGTAACTAGCTGTACGAGCCTAAAAGTATTATATGCAGAGCAACACAGTTACGCTCCAAAGCGCTATTTCTGGAGCGAAGAGCATGCTGACGACTCAAATAACAACCCCGAACTACGAAAATGCGGAGCAGGCATTTATACAACTGCTCGAAATGGAGGAATTAGATAAAAAAATTGAGACACAGCCATCATTAGTTAGAGACTTTGAAGCGGTGCTGGCTACAGCAGTTGCAGAAGCTTACAAACAACCCATTGGTTCTGATGCCGCACACCGCTTTCTCCAGCGCATCCTTTATCGCATCAATCGGCTCAAATTCTTTTGGTATGACGATTTGCGGCACTATACCAACGAGCGATCGCTTTATTTGCAAAAAGTACGCGATCGCATTGAAACCCCTTGGCAGCAGTGGGAACTCGCACAAATCGATGTGGCGGCACTTCAACAGTTGGATGTTAAGCAAGCCCTGATCGACCGTGCTGCTAGTGACCTTAATCCTCCTCTATCAGAGGATAGTCGGTATTTACGCGAGGAGATGAGTGAGGCAGGATATCGGCATTTACTGGCGATCGCATCCTTCGATGGCTTAGTCGAAGCTAGCCGACTCTCACGTATCTTAGGGGGTGCGGCAAATGAAGTGCAATGCACGCTAGTAAGAGTGCTGATTGAAGAGTACGGCAACGGTCGTTTTTCCCGCAAGCACTCCACGTTCTTTGCACAGATGCTGGCTGAATTTGGGATGCATACGGAACCAGAGGCATATTTCGATTTAGTCCCTTGGGAAGTCCTAGCTTCGATTAACCATAACTTCTTGCTAACCGAATGCAAGCGCCATTTTTTACGCTACAACGGTGGTCTGGCATATTTTGAAGTAGCTGGTCCCGCCGCTTATCGAAATTATCTCGCCGCCGCCCAACGGTTGGAACTCTCAGATGCCGCAATGGGATATTGGGAGTTGCACATCAAGGAAGACGAACGGCACGGACGCTGGATGATGGATGATGTGGCATTGCCACTGGCGGATCGATACCCCGATCAGGCTTGGGAAATCGTGCTGGGCTACGACCAAGAGAAACAAATGGGCGATCGCGCTGGGGAAGCTGTGGTGCGCTCAGTACGTGAAGCAGAGTAGATGTAGCTGTTAAGTGAATTTAGGTTGAAACAGGAGTCCGAGAGTCGGTGTAAGCCTAGCTTATAAGTCTTGTACTTAACATCTAAGACCTAAAACCCAAAACCTCATAGGTAGCGGAGGGCGAGTACTCTTGCCACTCCTTGCTCATGCTGCAAATTGAGCATCAAACAAGATTCAGGGTGCGATCGCTTCAGAGTTAGTAATTGTTTTCTTCGTAAATTCTCAAATAGGCATAGTCTAATGAAAGATATCTTTTTCTGCCCAGAAGAGTCGAAGTTTTACTCCCAGTGCTTAGAAACAATGATTCTCAATCAATGTTGTAATTCTGAATCGCTGATTGAATTTGGTTCAGGAGATGGCAGTCCTGTTATTAATTCATTACTAAGAACAAGATTTGATGGATTAATCCACGGATTTGAAATCAATAGTTCAGCTTGGAAAGCCGCTAATTCAACTATTGAAGAATATAACTTGGGTGATAAATACGTTATCCATAATCAATCGTTCTTTGACTCTTCTAGACCCCAGGCTGAATATCTGATCTCAAATCCACCCTATCTTCCAGCACCGGATAACGATATCTATATGCCTCCCTTACATGGAGGGGTAGATGGCTCTACACTTACGAAAAAGCTATTGTCCTTAGGCTATGACAATGTGCTATTAATGATATCGAGTTTCTCTGATCCAGAAGGGACAATCAATCTTGCAATAGAAAAAGGTTACTCTGTTTCAGATTTTGTAGTTGTGCCTCTACCATTTGGTTATTATAGCTCTGAGCCAAAAGTCAGAAATACCATCACAGAACTGCGAAAGAACAATAAAGCTTTTTATTCAGATAAAATTTACTTTCTAGCAGGTGTTTTGTTTAAAAAGCAGCAGGACTTTTCCAAGGATTTATCAACTGAATTAGTACAACTAATGACGGCTTTGTAAAACAATATCTAAAGACTACTGAACAGTTGTGTAACTTGTTTCAAGTCTACATTGCCACCAGTAATGATGACACCAATTCGAGAGTTGGGCATTTTGACGACACCTTCTAGTAAGGCAGCTGCGGCTAAAACACCAGTCGGTTCAACAACAATTTTCAAGCGTTCCCATAAGAAAAACATCGTGCGCCGAATCGCCTCTTCGGAAACAGCTACCATGTCATCGACGTAATCTAATACCAAGGGAAAGGTTAGCTGTCCTAAGCTTGGGGTTCGTGCCCCATCCGCAATTGTATTGGGATTGTCAACGGTACAGAGTGTTTTGGTATGAAAGGAGCGCGTTGCATCGTCTGCTTGTGCAGGTTCTACACCGATAACGCGGCAATTGGGGGAGAGGGTTTTAGTTGCGATCGCACATCCTGAAAGTAACCCACCCCCTCCACAACAAACCAATAGCATATCTAGCTCACCAACTTCTTCAATTAGTTCTTTGGCAGTAGTCCCCTGCCCTGCAATAATGTGGGGATGATCGTAAGGAGGAATGACGGTGAGGGGACGCTCAAGTATCAGATTCTTTGCTAATTCTTCCCGTTTTGCTTCAGCGCGATCGTACAAAATTACCTCAGCACCATAGCCACGAGTAGCCGCTTGCTTAACCTCTGGGGCATCTTGGGGCATAACGATTGTCGTAGGAATACCTAGCAGTTGCCCTGATAAAGCGATACCTTGGGCATGATTTCCCGAAGAAAAAGTTAGAACACCTTGCTGTTTTTGTTCTTCAGATAGTTGTGATAAAGCGTTGTATGCGCCTCTAAATTTAAAAGAACCCGCACGTTGGAAGTTCTCGCACTTGAAGAAAACCTGAGAATTTGTGCGTTTATTAACAGTTTTAGAAGTCAGAACAGGCGTTTTGTAAGCAACACCCGTGAGGCGTTCTGCTGCTGCTTTTATATCAGCATAAGTTACAGGAGAAGACTTGGCTTCAGTGATGGTAGATGCTTTTGAACTCATGACAATATTGTGTTTCTATCTGCTTATCTGTGAAAGCTTAAGTTCCTGGCTATATAGATAAAGTCCTTTTGTATAGGATTGATAAATAATATTAGTCCATCAAATATTTACGCAACCAGCACAGGCGATGCATTAGGCTTGATGCCATACAATTATCCATGTAATGCATTTTAACCGAGAATTGCATAGATAGCCTGATGAGTCAGCCTCGACTGAGGATTTGAACAGGCTTGAGCTTGGTGGTTCAGTCGAGGATGAGGAGCCGCAATTTTAGGCTGGCAGCGTCGCCTGAAAAGGCCTGCTCAGATAGAATTAACTCATAAGCAACATTTTTAAACGCAGCCTTCAAGTTTAAGTTTAATAATCACTAAAAGTATCAATTGCGAGTTTACCGAAAAATATTATGTTGAATAAAGATTTACTTGATACTATAGTTGCTGAGATTGGGGCGCTAATTTACGAAGATGACAGGTTAAAAGCGGCTCTCATTACACTCAAAACTGAAGTTGATAAACTTAAGCATCGGTCTACAAATCGAGAGGTTAGAGCTGACGAAAATAAGGCTAATATAGCTCAACTTCAAGTTGACATTGTGCAGCTTAAATCGTCTCTGGCAGATGTGTCAGCGCGTGCTGTTGAGCTTCAGGTTGACGCGGCTCGAATCAGAAGTACAAGAACCCAAACGAGAGCCGAGTCTGCTGCAACTAGAAGCAGGGCTGTTAAGCTCCGAGTAAAGTTTCAAAAATAAAAAAGGCGATCGCTTACAACCTCGTACTAAGTTGCATTTACCTATAAATTACTGCTTCAGGCTAGCGTTATGTGGCTGTAACTATCATTCAATTACCAGTTTGTAAAGATGAACTGGGAGGTGGAGGAGGAATATCTTCTACTGTCTTAATAGATATTCCGTTTTTAGGTAGGCAAGCATCCATCTCTTGCTTGTT
>DATNQT010000167.1:0-14860 GCA_036703885.1 Candidatus Sericytochromatia bacterium | reverse complement strand
GGCTGTATCTCCCAGTATGATCTGGCTGTCGGTATCGAGCTTTGCGATCGGTTTTACAACCATTGTGGCTCAACTGATTATCCCTTTTGCCGCACAGATAGCAGACAAGCGCAGTCCTAGGGCTGTAGTCGGACTAGCTGTTTGCATCACCCTATCAAACTATCGAATAACTGCTTAACTTCAAGTTCAGTTAAACATAATGAAAACGAAAAAGCGCTCCGAGGAGACTCCCTCTTGTTTGTCGCGCTGTCGTCGGAGCGGTTTATTTACGAAGCGGTAAGCGCAAATTCTCGACATAGAAACACTTTGATTAGGAGAAATCATTCAAATGACACACTTATTTGAACCACTCAACATTCGTGAAGTCAGCTTTCGCAACCGTATCGTCGTTTCGCCCATGTGTCAGTATTCCAGCCAAGATGGGTATGCCAATGATTGGCATTTGGTTCATCTAGCAAGTCGTGCGGTTGGCGGTGCGGGTTTAGTGATGACAGAGGCGGCAGCTGTGGAACCTGGCGGACGCATTAGTCCGCAAGATTTGGGAATATGGTCTGATGGACACGCTGAGGCTTTGGCGAAAATTGTTGCAATGATTGATAACTTTGGAGCCGTTGCCGGGATTCAACTGGCTCATGCAGGCAGAAAAGCCAGTACTGCCCAACCTTGGAAGGGAGGGAAAGCTGTTGATGAATCTCAAGGGGGTTGGCGTCCGGTAGTGGGGCCAAGTGCGATCGCCTTTAACGATGAAAGCCCAATCCCTGAAGCGCTGAGTATCGAAGAAATTGGGCAACTTACCGATGCCTTCGTACAAGCGGCTAAACGTGCTCTTGAGGCTGGCTTCCAGGTTGTTGAAATCCATGCCGCTCACGGCTACCTGTTGCATGAGTTTCTCTCACCGCTTTCTAACCACCGGGAGGATGAGTATGGTGGTAGTTTTGAAAACCGGACTCGTTTTCTGAGAGAAGTTGTTCAGGAGGTGCGGGAAGTTTTGCCGGAAGGGTATCCCCTGTGGGTGCGTATCTCTGCAACGGATTGGCTAGACAATGGTTGGGATATCGAACAGAGTATCGCTCTGAGCGACAAACTTAAGTCGCTGGGTGTGGATTTGATCGACTGCTCCTCTGGAGGCATTTTACCGGGAGCGAAAGTCCCCGTTGGTCCCGGCTACCAAACTTCCCTTGCCGAGCGAATCCGGCGTGAGGCAAACATCCAGACGGGAGCCGTTGGCTTGATTACATCCCCTGAACAAGCTGACCATATCATTCGCACAGGTCAGGCAGACGTGGTGTTATTAGCAAGGGAATTGCTGCGCGACCCTTACTGGTCTCATCGAGCGGCAAAGCAACTCGGACACGATGAAATTTGGCCGGTTCAATACGAACGAGCTTGGGTTTAGGCGTGTTCTAAGTTTACAGTAGGGTAGGGGAATGAGCGATCGTTCCTCTACTCTAAGTATTAGATGATGTCTACCTCCTCCTAGAGGATGGTTTTTTGTTAATCAGCATAAAGATAGTTCACACATAGTGACCCTATAGATTTAAAGTGGTAAGTGTAAATACCTCTAAAGATATAGAAGATACTTCTGGGTACTGTGGAAAAGACTAAAAGTGTTGATGAAATAACTTTGGAAAGAATCTGGGGCGAAAGGGTAACTCAAATCTCACCAGAGGTGAGGGCGATTATCGTTTCTGCTTTAAAGAAGGTTAGAGAGAAAAAAGAGCGGTTCTCAGCCCTGTAGTGGATGTGCCTGGTGCCGTTACTAGCGTCCAGCCTTCTCCTACTGTGCTTCAATCTTGCGAAGCAAGGCTTCGTCTGAGTCAGGCGTTTCCCGCTCCCTACTCCCCAGTAGGCTCTTTAGTCTTGCTATCTCTGTGCTAGAGGATAATGCCCAGCTTTCCCAGAGGCTTTCGTTTCAAGGTTAGAAAATAGCTGTTGCATAGCTTGAGTGTACGGCAGCAAGAGGCGCATCTGAGCTGGTAACAGGCGAGTCTGAATTTCATTGACTAGCAAAGGGAGTATATGTTCTACCAGTTCCCAAGCCACATCGATACTGGGAAAAACCATAATACATAGAGGAAGTAGTTCCTGTTCTACTGCCGTCATATTTCCCTCTAAAGTACATAGCCATAGATAACCCTGAAACATTTCTATGTCTCGGATACTAGAAGCTCTCACTCCTGGTTCCATAAGTCCGCCTCGACGGCTGCGATGATTTGGGTACAATTGAGCCGCTCGGTGATAGACTTGCTTTGCTATTTCCTGAGAAGCAGGTAACATTTGCAGGACAGTGGCTAATAGCGGTGAGTCAGGCTCGTGTTTGGTGGCGGCGGCGCAGACGCGCTGCCAGGGAATGCAGACTTGCTCTTCAACAAACTTGAAGTAGGGACTCAGCAATACTTGCTCGGCGAGTGTCAGCCGATTTAGCACTAGCTTTGCACTCAAGTGAAACTGAGTACTCATAAAGCCGATGGTGCGCCAGTCAGAGGCTGACAGATATTGCTCCTGAAGTTGCAGTAGTACTGGTTCAAGCGCCATTGCTAGCTGTTTTACTTCTGATAAATATAGCCCTGGTATGGCTGATTTCGTAAAGGCATCAGCAGAGAAATCAACATTTCCTATCTGTGGCATTGCTGCTAATAGAGTGGGAGGCGGCGACTGCTCTTGGTAGACTTCTAGTACTTTTTGATAAACCTGTGCTGCCCCTTTAGCTATACCTTGGCTTTCAGTCAAACCTACAACATTAGGAATGTAAGAAAAAAGAGCATTCGTCTGTATTCCAGCGCACTTGCAGTTGATTTCCACAATATTTTGCACCTTGGCTACAGTTTTTGCTCGCCCTTGTCGTGATGTCGCTTCAAGCAACTCAGAGCAGGTCAAAGGCTCTGCCTTTTTTGATAGGATTGATAAGTCGGGGATATAGCGCTCTGCCCACAGCTTGATGAGGCGGGTGACAGAGGTATCATTGACGAGCCTAGTGGTTATCAACACAGTTTTTTCCTAGTAATGTATTGTGACGCTGGGAAATTTCGCTACTCTACTTTGTTGGGATACAACAACAATTACGGTGACGTAGTTGAAAAGTCTCCCCTAAAAAAGTTTTTGCCTAGAAGTAAAGCTGGCATACATTTAATATGGAAATCTATTTCCAATCCAGTATCTTTTCACTGCCAGATATTTCGACATTAGGATGCTCCCGCTATCTATCAATTACCGCCCAACAGTAACTCGCTCTAGCTTATTAGATGTTCAACAGCTTTAATCTTTCTGGAGATGCACATAATGTTGAAGCAAATCTGTAGACAAAGTTCCAACTCGCTCTGAGTTGAATATTTACTGAATGAAGTCAAAAGCTTATTGAAGCAGTAGCGGCGGAGTAATTATTGGAAGGTGGTGATGCACTCTTGGTGGTACTGCTGTGCTAGACAACTTCTCTTTCGGTAGAAGAGACGCACTTATTTCTAATTATATTAAGGAATATTGCGTTTTTGAGATCCGTATAATTACTGGAAGTGGAAGATAAACTGATGCTGGCTAGAATTAGGCGATCGCCAACCCTAAAACTGACAAAAAAATTAAGTATTTTCTCCCTTAAAAATTATTTACCAAACAAAAATTCCCCTACTTGTTCAGAGCTGTGACGAGTTTTTACTCCATTGGTCTGAATTTAGAAGCTACCCCTGTTATACCAATTGGGTAATTGATTGTAGGGGCGGGTTTAACCTAGATATCTGCTTTCCACAAATCAATTGGATAAACCCGCCCTTACCAAAGGTGACATACATAAAACCGAATGGTATTATCAGTTGAGAAATAGGGAAGTTATACTTCCCATAACAAGGCTTTCCCATTTTGACTCTCGTTGAAAACTTAGTGCTATTCCCCTATAGGTCTTTCTTGAAGAAAAGCATCGAACGTGTCGCGATTGGGTAGGGAAGGTTGTGCCCCAGCTTTAGTCGCAGAAATCGCTCCAGCAGCAGCCCCCCACACGACTGCTTCTCGTAAAGGACGCCCTTCAGCTAAGGCTGCTGCTAACCCTCCATTAAAAGCATCCCCAGCCGCAACCGTGTCAACTGCCTGAATTGAAAAAGCTGGGATGAAGAACGTTTCTTCTGCATTGGCGCAGAAGACTCCGCGATCGCCTAATTTGACGATCACTGTACCGACGCCCTTTTGCAATAACTCAATCGACGCCTGACGCGCTGTATCTTGTCCAGTAACTGGAAAACCTACTAGCTGACTTGCTTCAATTTCGTTAGGTGTAATGATATCTACCAACGGATAAAGTTCAGGTGGAATATCTGATGCAGCGGGTGCTGGGTCAAGAATTACTGGAATACCTGCTTGTTTTGCCGCTTGGGCAGCTAACAGAACAAAGGGTAAGGGAATCTCCAACTGTAATAGTAAGGCGGCGGCTCCTGGTAACAAACTGATCAGCCGCTCAACATCCTGCTGATTCACTCGTCCATTTGCACCAGCAATGATGATGATGTGGTTTTCACCTCTGGCATCTACAGTAATTACAGCCACACCAGAACTGGCTGTCTTGTCCATTAAAACGCCATCAGTACGAACCCCTGCTGCCTGTAAACTATCAAGCAGCTGACGCCCGAAATCATCATCGCCTAGACGCCCTACAATTTCAGTGGAGATGCCTAACCGTGCCACCGCCACAGCTTGATTTGCCCCTTTACCACCAGCGGCAGTAAAAAATTCATCACCTTGCAGCGTTTCACCAGGAACGGGTAACCGAGGGGTCTTGGTCACCAAATCCATGTTGATGCTGCCGAAAACAATAACTTTGGTCATTGGTTATTGGTTGTTGGTAATTAGTTATTGGTTATTAGTCAAACAACAAATAACTAATAACTAACGAACAACTAGGCTGTCACAGCTGGTTCTAAACCAAGTTGGCTCATCAATTGGTCAATGTCGAAATGCTTTGCCATCAACTGCCGCATACACTCCACTTTAATGGGTTCGTGGAGACGCACCTGACCAAAGGCTTTATCAATAATCTCTACGGTGGTGAGTGTATCCAAGTCAACCGACAGCACGGGAATTTCTAACTCTTCTGCACGGCTGAGGATAAAGGGTTGGGGTGGCAATTGTCCGGTGAGGATTAAGCACTGAGTTGAGGTTTCTAGTGCCGCCATCTGAATGTCGGCGCGATCGCCTCCTGTTACAACCGCCATGTTTCTTCGCTTACGGAAATACTTCAGGGCTGAGTTAACATTCATTGCGCCAATTGTCAAGCTTTCTACCATCAAGTCCAAGCGGTCAGAACGACAAAGCACTTCTGCTTTCAACTGAAGGGCTAGTTCCCGAACACTAACACTGCGCAACAAGTCGTTTCTGGGAGTCATTCCCAATACTGAGATTTGTCGGCGTTCCAGAAAAGGTCGCATAGTTGATTGGGCAATCTCTAACTGGTCGGCGGGAATATCATTAATCAATACTCCCACTAAGCGATCGCCCAAGTGTTGTTTGGCAAATAGAAGAGTTTCTACTAGCAAAACCGACTGAAAGCGAGCTACCAAAAGGACGGTGGCGTCAATCTCTTGAGCCACTTCCAACAGCGATAAGTTAAATAAGCTGCCCTCAAAAAGAGTTCCCGGTCCCTCCAGCAAGATTAAATCACCACTCGGTTGTTCGAGATACTCTTTTAAAGACTGACGATAATCGGTCGAGTCATCCCCACGCAGGCGTTTTTGAATTGTTTCTGCATCTAGTGACAGCAGAGGCGATCGCGCTCCCTTTGCGGGTAATTTGAGTACTTCCCTCATAAACCGGACATCTTCTTCAATTGCATCCGGTTGATCGGCACTCAGAGAGGTTCCCAGTGGTTTACCGTAGCCGATATCCAATCCTTTTGCTTGCAACTGATGGGCAACCCCAATAATGGTTGCCGACTTACCACTGTAAGCTTCTGTTGACCCGATCAGCAAATACTTAGCGGATTTTGCCACCCCTGCCTTCCTTTTATATTATTAATTTCAACTTGTGTTTACTCGTCAATGCGCAACAGTTTCCGATAGAACGTTTGGGTAAAATCTGTGGAGCGCGATCGCCTGAAATTCATAATTACTTCAATTAGATAATTCATGAACTCAGAATTTGCCATAGTTACTTCGTAACTCAGATCCGCGTTTCCATCAAACTGTAAACGGCAGCGAGTCAGGTCAGCAGGAAGCTTGGACACAAACCAAGTAGCAACAAAGGGAATATTCTCACCACCTTCAATGCGACGATGACCTTCTAACGATCCCTGTTGATAGAGACTGATTGCCAACGGTAACATATTGCGCTTTGCCCCCTGGTAATAGGGCATATACATCCCCACGGCTCCTTTGTCCGCAGGCTGAAGTTTTTCGATAGACATATGTTAATCTTCCTCAATTGCCGTTAATGACAGCAGGTATACTATCTCTGGTGATTAGCTCCAGCGACAGAAAACAGATTAGGCTGAAGTAATCAGTTTAGGAAAACTCCTTATCTTATACGATCTTATATTTTCACAAACAAGCGTATTCCTCTTTAAAACCTTAAGCATTTATACCGGGTAGAATCGATTGGATCTAGTTTAGCGGAACTCCGCGAGAAGCCCCTGTAACTCCTCAGTCTTATCTCCGGTGCTTCCCCGGCTTCCTCTGTCAACTCGCCTTGGATGAAGTTGTAGCATCCGCCGCCAAATTTTTAGAATCAGGCAACGATGCAGTCAAATCAACTGCCTTTCGAGTGAAGAATTTGAAGTAGGTTTCGACACAGAATTCTTTAATGGGATAAGCCAAAAAGGTCAACGGATTAATCGTCACGATGATGTTGCGTACATCTCGAACCGCTAGATTGACTACTTGCTTGGCAACCCGATCAGCCGACATTACCCCAATTGGATTGAGATTACTTTTAAACGGTCCAAGAATCAGTTTACGCACCACACAGGGAGCATCAAGACGCCGCAGTGTTACTAAGTCTCCTAGCGATCGCTTAGTTAGCTCGTATAAAGGGCTAAGAGCGGGGCTAACTTCTGCTTCAGAGGTATTGATCCAAACTTCTTTCGTCGCCACATTTTGATTCGTGCGAACAGTGGTGAAAAAGAGTTCCATTAACCGCCAACTGGAAAAAGTATTGATTTCGTAGGATTTGGCGATCGCTTCAGCCGTTCGTTCGCCATGCACGTTTATGCCGTGATTGAGAATTAAAATGTCCACCTTTTCCAGGTGTGTTGCTAATTCTGACTCGTTTCCCACTTGCCAGGTAATCGTTTTTACGGGCAGGCTTTCACCATTAATACTTAAGGTAACCGCCTGCGCCTTTGAAGTCAGAGCAATGACTTTCGCCCCACGAGTGTGCAGATGCGCTAGAAGACTGCGCCCTAGCGTTCCAGATGCTCCTGTTACCGCGATCGTCTTGCCTTTTAGGGATAGTGCCGTACCCATTAGCTTATCTACAAAAGTTAACGTACCGCAATAGTAAGCCTTTTGGTTATCAAAGTGATGCCGCCAGTGGTAGGGACGATTGACACTCCAACAGGAGGGTGGGGTGAGGAAAGTACCGGGTAAATGGGTTAAATCGGTGAGTTCATTTGCCCACTCAAATCCACAACCCCGAGCGATCGCACTAAACAAAAATGTCAGAGTGTAGAGAGAACCGGCTAAAGCCACCCACTGCTGCTGAGGAGCAACTGTATGAGCGATAACCCACACCAACAAGCTCAATAGCAACATCACCAAGCATTCTGGCACATCATTACGCCAATGAGCCTGCCGATAAATCGTTTGGCTAACTGGTTTTAAATCTGGACGGAAAACGCGATGATGCCATGCGTGTAACCGATATAAAGGCTGCCAAGCATGGGACAAGACGTGGTAAAAGTCTCGCACGAGTTCTACCCAAAGCACAGAACCCAGTCCCCAAGCTGCCGTAGCTATCAAAGAAGTCACCATACGCAAACCTTACACACCATTAAGCTTGATTCTATTAACAAAAGTAAAGAGGCTTGTATCCCTGAGCTGAGAGCTGATAGCTGACAGCTTGCTCGGTTATGAAGCCAAACACACAGTAAACTAGCAACGATGTCATTACAAAGGGTTTCAAGAAATAAACAATGACCTTAGAAGTATAAGAAATTTAATAATTCGTATACAATTAGGGCTACACAGTTATGCTGTTAGGTCATTCCAGCTTCCGTAGTGGGTGTTTGTAGGTATAGAGGGTTGAACCAAATAAATTATGCCGGAGAATTCCTGGTCACAAAACGATTCTGGCGACGAGCTTGACCCAATTAGCTCTTTGTTGTCTGACTTAGAGGATGAAGAATTTGAAGATGACTTTTTCTTCCAAGGGCTTGAGGGACGGCGACAGAAAGCCGCTTTGGTGTTAACAGCAATTTGGAGCGGCACGATCGCCCTTCATTTAGTTTCATGGGGTTTCTGGTTTGTTGTGGGCTTGACAGCGTTACTGGGGATTCAAGCAGTACGCTTTTTGCTAGCTCGACCTTTAAAAACACCCAAACCGCTTGCGGATGATGAGCAAGGCGATTTCCCTTATGTTTCCTTACTGGTGGCTGCAAAAAACGAGGAAGCTGTCATCAGTAACCTGGTGAAAATGTTGTGTGAGTTAGATTATCCAAAGACACGGTATGAAGTTTGGGTAATTGACGATCACAGTACTGACAAAACACCGATGTTGCTAGACCAGCTAGCAGCAGAATACGACCAGCTCAAGGTTCTACATCGAACCGCTGATGCCGGGGGTGGTAAATCGGGGGCGCTCAATCAGGTTCTTCCCCTAACCAAAGGGGAATTTGTGGGGGTATTTGATGCCGATGCCAAGGTAACTAACGATTTGCTGCGGCGAGTGCTTCCCTTATTTCGCAAACCAGAAATGGGAGCGGTGCAGGTGCGTAAAGCGATCGCTAATGCATCCGTGAATTTCTGGACGCGGGGGCAGATGGCAGAAATGGCTCTCGATACCTACGTGCAACAACAGCGCATTGCTATCGGTGGAATTGGGGAACTGCGGGGGAACGGTCAGTTCGTCCGTCGCTGTGCCTTAGAGCGTTGCGGTAGCTGGAATGAGCAAACCATTACTGACGACTTAGATTTAACCATACGCTTGCACCTTGATAAATGGGATATTGGCATTCTTGATTTTCCCCCGGTTGAAGAAGAGGGGGTCACGAGTGCCTTAGCTCTATGGCATCAGCGCAACCGTTGGGGAGAAGGGGGATACCAGCGCTATCTAGACTACTGGCGTCTGATTGCTAGTAACCGCATGGGTACGCTGAAAACTCTGGATTTGTTCTCTTTTATGATCATGCAGTACCTGTTGCCTGCGGCTGTGGTACCGGATTATTTAATGGCAATTGCCCATAAGAGTTTCCCAATCCTCAGTCCTTTAACAACACTGGGACTGGCTCTTCCCCTAGTCGGGATGTTCATTGGACTGCGCCGTTGCGATCGTAATTCAAAATTAACCGCCTCAACCTTTTTCGTCACCCTCTTGCAGACCCTACGTGGCACTCTGTATATGCTGCACTGGATGCTAGTGATTGCCGGGATTACCGCTCGGATTTCCGTGCGTCCAAAGCGGTTGAAATGGGTAAAAACGGTGCATGAAGGCAGCGGAGATGGGGAAAGTGCTGAGAACTTCAGTGCTGGGTGCTGAGTTTAGAGAAGAAAGTAGGGGCGAGTCGCTTTTTGAGCCAGGAGCGTAACCGATTACTCATCTTGACTCGCCCTTCTTTAAACTCCCGAAACAGTAAATAATTTATTGTCTGCAAGTCCCTAACTTGGCAATCATCTCAGCACGAGCGGAAACATCCAGCTTACGGAACATCCGTTTAAGTGCTTGCTTCACACTATCGCGACTGATTCCCATCTTGATGCCGATTTCTCGATTGCTCAACCCCTGAGCAACCAATTCGACAATTTCTAGCTCTCGTTTCGTTAGTTGGGCTGCATGGGATAAATTTGCAGCTAGAGTAGGAATTCGCAATGTAGCAAATCGAACCGATAAATGTAGACAAAGGGAACTTAGATGGAGTAGGTCACTGTTGTAGAAAGGTGGCAAGTTGCTCCCACGCAGAAAATATACTCCACCAATCAGCCGCCCATCTCCTACCAAAGGACCGACCATGCCATGCTCAATTCCGTAGCGTCGGAAAAGGTGTTGGTACATTCGGCTCTGTGTCCAGGCTTGATGTGTCTGAACCGACAAATTGTGAGCAGGAATTTGCTGCCGGATCATCAGCTGGCTTGCCAGGTCTGCATCCCGTCCTAGTTCTCGATAATGCTCTCGAAACGTATCAGGTAACCCAAATAGTTCGGACTCGATCGCCTCTAAGCCAGCGTCCAAGAGATCTAGACCCCAAGCTTTGGCTCCAACCAGCCTACCTGCTTGCTCCATAAAACAGGAGCGCAGTTCAGATTCATTCCGAGCCGCCGCCACGCTTTCCAGAAAACTAGACAACATCATGAAACTGTACCCAGTTGGGGACTTGTGTCAATATCTGCACGCTCCTAGGATGGGGCTGATGTAAACTTCCTTTTCTTTAATGACGCCCGATCTGATCTGCCTGTTAATCCTTGCTCTCTGGACGATCCCACTCAATCACATTCCGGCAATAGCTCGGACAGTCCACTCAGATTTGGCTTGGGGGATCGGGAATCGAGAAAAGATGCCGGATGTTCCCCCGTGGGTAGGACGAGCAGACCGTGCCCAGCGCAATCACCATGACAACTTACCGATGATTGCATCTGTCATCCTGATTGCCCAGGTAACAGGTCAGATCGATGACGTAACCGGGATAGCATCCATCGTTCTCGTTAGCTTACGATTGCTGCACAGTCTTACGTATATCTTTGGCGTCATTATTGTACGCTCAATAGCTTATTTCGGTGCTCTAGCAGCACTGCTAGCGATAGTCTGGCAGCTCTTCAATTGATGCAGACGACATTAGAAGGATAAGGTTGCTCTAACCCAAGCCTTCAATAACGGGATGGAAGTAAAACGCCAAGCTTAAAACCACATAGGTTGCTAGGAGCAAAGTGCCCTCTAGCCAGTTTGACTTCCCATCAGAACTAATGGAATTAGCAATTAACACCGACACAGCCACCGCCACCAGTTCAAAAGTATTGAAGTCCAAATCCATCGGCTGACCCATCAACCACCCTGCAAGAACTAACACGGGGGCAACAAATAAAGCAATTTGCAGACTCGATCCCACGGCGACTGAAACTGAAAGATCCATCTTATTTTTCATCGCCACTGTAACGGCTGTCGCGTGTTCAGCCGCATTGCCAATCACAGGCAGGACGATAACGCCAGTAAACAGCGCTGATAGCCCCAGTTGGGAGGTAGCCTCTTCCAGGGTGTCAACCAGCAGTTCTGACTCAAGCGCTACGAGCAGGGTGATCCCCAGTAGCACCCCAATCCAAAGCCACAGATTTACCTTCTCTTCAGAATGTGGGTTTTCCAGGTTCGGATCATCCATCTCTTCTATATCCACCAGACCAACCTCAAAGAGGTAGCTATGGGTTTTCATCGAAAATAGCAGCGTCAATCCATAAACAAGAATCAACACAACAGCAACCGCAACTGAAAGCCGTTGCAAGGTGGATTCACCAATGCCAGTAGATGTGGCGTCCACAGCTGTTGGTAACAGGATGGCAATTACTGCTAGGTTCATTGAGGAGGCGTTGACCCGTGCCACAACCGGTTGAAACTCCTGTTCTTTGTAACGTAAGCCTCCCAACAGCATGGAAAAGCCCATAACCAGGAGTAAGTTACTGATGATTGAGCCTGTGATCGTGGCTTTGACAACATTGACTAGCCCTGCGTTCAAGGCAATCAGAGCAATAATGAGTTCGGTAGCGTTGCCAAAGGTCGCATTTAATAAACCCCCTAGGGAAGGACCCACTACCACAGCAATTTCTTCCGTAGCATTACCCATAAAAGCTGCAAGAGGGACAATTGCCAAACCTGATGTGATGAAAACAACAGCCGATCCCCACTCTAAAAAGTGAGCCGCAATGGAAATCGGAACAAATAGCAGCAATGTGAACAAAATTGTATTTTTGTTGAGCATCTACGTTTTCTTTACCTCAAGAGCGGTTCTCTAATTCGACTTTAGGATACTGGTTTCTGGCTCCAGATGTAACAGAATATGTCATTCGGCGGGTACAGTTGCGATGGGGAACTGTTATGCTGCAATTAAGTTCTGTAAACTTAAGGCAAGTTCCATAAACTTCCTGTCTGCCTAAAACGGACATTGCTGTTAAATGAGAACAGTGTTAAAAAATTCAAAGCGTTCATCCTTCAAGCCAGTCTAACCTCTGGAAATTATTACTCGTCGCTACAACCTGTTTTCATTCCTATTTTCTAGATTGCAAGTCCAAAATACACTCGCTTAAAGCCTCGTGTCAGCTCCCTACTTCCGAAGGCTACGTGTAGGGGCACAAATGCAGTCTCACTAATCTTTACGTAATTTGGTAACTCCATGACTTCTGCTGCTGAACTTCCAGCTCCACAAGCTGCTGCAATGAACGCCATTGCAACGTTAAATAACGATGCGGGGATCGACAACGATCCCCTGCGGACTGCGACGGGCGTCTACGTGACCGTCCACGGTCATTTCTACCAGCCGCCCCGTGAAAACCCTTATCTGGATACGATTGAGCGTCAGCCTAGTGCAATGCCTTTTCACGACTGGAACGAGCGCATTCATCATGAGTGCTATCGCCCGAATGCCTTTGCCAGGGTGTTGAACGACCGGGGCGAAGTCGTGGGGATCGCTAATAACTATGAGTATTTGAGCTTTAATATTGGCCCAACGCTGATGTCGTGGCTGGAACACTACGACATTGAGGTGTATCAGCGGATTCTGGAAGCTGACCGGAAAAGTTGCGATCGCCTAAATGGTCACGGCAATGCGATCGCTCAAGTCTACAATCACATCATCCTGCCCCTCGCCAACGAGCGGGACAAATACACCCAAATCCGTTGGGGTAAAGCCGACTTCCGTTCCCGGTTTGGGCGCGATCCCGAAGGAATGTGGCTGGCAGAAACAGCCGTTGATTACGCAACATTGGAAGCTTTGGTTGCAGAAGGGATTAAATTTACCATTCTTGCTCCATCGCAAGCCGAACGCTGCCGGCCGCTCCCTACAGATGACCAACCCGTCACCCAATGGCTGGAAGTAGGTGGTGGTCAAATCGATCCCACCCGTCCCTATCGATGTTTCCTGGCTGATGGCAAATACATTGATATCTTTTTCTACGATGGTCCAATCTCGCGAGATATGGGCTTTAACGATGTACTCAGCAATTCTCATCACTTTGCAGGGCGTTTAGGTCAAGCGGTACGCGGGGATCATCGACCCGCACAACTCATTTCGGTGGCTACGGATGGGGAAACTTTCGGGCATCACAAAGGCGGGACGGAAAAATGTCTCGCCTTTGCTTTTATTAATGAGTTTCCCAACCGAGGTTGGACGGTAACGAACTTTGCTCACTACCTCAGCATTAACCCTCCCACTTGGGAGGTAATGTTAAAGCCCGTCACAGCATGGAGTTGCGCCCACGGGGTTGACCGTTGGCAAGATGACTGTGGTTGTGGTGGCGGTGGCTTGTGGAATCAGCAGTGGCGGCGTCCGTTGCGGGACTCCCTCGATTGGCTGCGAGATAAGTTAATTAAGGTTTATGACGAAATCGGGCGCAAGTTCTTTATCGATCCCTGGCAGGCACGAGATGAGTATATTCAGGTAGTACGCGATCGCTCTGCTGCTAATGTTGACCAATTCTTGACACGTCACCGGAAGCGCAAACTCACCCCATCCGAACAGTTAGACGCTTTGCGATTATTGGAAATGCAGCGTCATGCCCTGCTGATGTACACCAGTTGTGGCTGGTTTTTTGAAGAAATTTCTCGTCCGGAAGGAGTGCAGATTCTTCGATATGCCGCCCGTGCGTTAGAACTAGCGGGTGAAGTTGCAGGGGTTCAGTTAGAAAAAAGCTTTCTCCGACGCCTCAATAATGCACCCAGCAATGTTGATTGTTTTAAACATGGGGGCGAGGTTTATCGACAGTTGGTGGTATCAGCTCAGATTAGCTTCAAGCAAGTAGGAGCGTACTATGCCATTAGTTCCTTAGTTGATAGGCAAGAGCAGCGAGTCAAGAAGAAAGAAGCAGAAGCGAGTCATCTTTCCTGCGTCATTCCCCATCCATCTAAGGCTTACTGTTACGAAGTCCAACAGTTAGATTACCAACGACAACGTTTGGGATCGCTGACTTTGGCTGTAGGACAGGTGCGGTTGCTTTCAGAAATTACCTGGGAAAACAGTCATTTAGTTTTTGCCGTGCTGCATCTGGGAGGTTGGGATTTCCACTGCTGTATTCAACCCTTCACCGGACGCCGTGGCTACAGCCAGTTGAAAGATAAGCTGTTTGACAGCTTGAAACAAGGCAGTGCCGCTCAGATGATTTTGGAGATGACGCAGCTGTTTGGAGGTGAGTCTTTTAGCTTACAAAACTTGTTTGCTGAGGAACGTCACCGGATTATACGGCTACTAAGTCATGAAACCTTGACACGCTTAGATCAACTTTATACTCAGGTCTACCGTGATAACTACGGCATCTTAATGGCATTCCATCGCGATGAGTTGCCAGTGCCGCAGGAATTGCAGGTGGCGGCGGAGATTACATTATCGAATCGCTGCATTATGTCAATCCGGTCATTGGAGCGGGAAGTTAGCGATCGCCAAATGTTATGGAGTTATCTAGCGGAGTTAGAAGCGATCGCCACGGAAGCAGATCACCTGCACTGCCAGCTAAAAGTTCCAGAAGCGAAGCAAACGTTAGAG
>DATNQT010000166.1:0-2404 GCA_036703885.1 Candidatus Sericytochromatia bacterium | reverse complement strand
CAGTTGGAAGTCATCGGCGAGATAATCGGCAATAACTGGAAATCCCCCGATCGCATCGAGTACCTCTTTTCGGATCACAATAGTTGAACCGAGAGCAAACTTTATCCCCTCCAGTTGATTGCTGACTAAAACTCCCGCCTGCAACTCAGTAGCTGTTCCAATAGCTTCCAGTATTCCTACCCACCCTTGGGCTAAGGAACGATAAAGACAGGTAACAACACCAATACTGGCATCTTGCAGTGGTTGAACGACTCGCTGCAAGTAATCTCTGCCAACTCGGATATCACTATCAGCAATGAGCAGAATGTCATGCTTGGCAACGGCTGCAGCGTTTGCCAGATTACTGACTTTGAGATTTGTGCCAATTGTGCGATCGCTTACTACTAGCTGAATATCTAATTTTGGGAAGTGGTGGATGATTTTCTGCACAACTTCTATACCAGGGTCGTCCGCGTCACGCACGGCGAAAATAATTTGATACCCTGGATAGTCCTGCTGGCAAAATGAGGCAAGGTTCGTGTAGGCTTCGTCGTCAAGACCACAAATTGGCTTCAGGATGCTAACGGGTGGGTGAAAGCTGGCAGCGATCGGGTGAGTTTGAAGAAAGAATGTTCGCGCCGCATAAATTGCATAGCTGTAAAACGAGACGGTGGCTATGCAGAGGATGAAGAGTAGGCACTTAATAACAGTTAGTGTCCAAGTCGCCGAGCCAAAAATTTCCACTGACCTCAATGGGATGATATGATTGAACATTTTCTAAATCTAGACTTTGATATAACCCCGTGGAGCGTGAACTCGCGTTGGCTTGTCTGCAACAAACATGAATCTGATTTACTTTCTTTTGCGTTCTTCCTGGGGAATGGTGGCGATCGCAGTTGTCACCGGATTTTTGAGTGGCGGTAGTAGCGCGGCGCTGATTGCCTTGATCGGTCATGCTATTAGTCACAGCGCTGATGAGTCACTTTCCTCAATCATTTTGGGTTTTGTAGGATTGGCGATCGTTGCCCTGAGCACCAGTATCATCTCGCAAATTGTGCTGATTCGTTTATCTCAGGATGCCGTCCTGCAATTACGGATGCACTTGAGTCGTCAGATTCTCGCTTCCGAGTTAAGTCATATAGAACAGCTAGGCACTCCCCGACTCTTAGCAACCCTCACCGAAGATGTTCAAGCCGTTACCGATGCTGTTCGATTGATTCCCTTCTTGTGCATCGATCTGGCAACTGTAGCAGGTAGCTTAATCTATATAACCTGGCTCTACTGGCAAGTATCGTTAATGGTTTTCGCCTTGTTAGGAATTGCGATGGGCAGTTGCCAGTGGTTGTTGCAACGAGGAGAGCGATCGCTAGCCCTTGCCCGTGAAGAACAAGATACACTATTTGCTCGCTTCCGTGCGATTACCGAGGGTATCAAAGAACTCAAACTCCATTATCAACGGCGTCAAGCCTTTCTCTCAAAAGAGCTTCAATCTACCGCTACTTCGCTGCGCCATCATAACGTTGGCGGTTATACCCTTTTTGCCGTGACTTCAAGCTGGGGAAAACTCCTGTTTTTTTTCGCGGTTGGTTTTGTCCTATTTGCCCTTCCCAAAGTGTTGGCAATCAGCCCTCAAAGTCTCTCTAGCTACATCTTAATCTTTGCGTATTTGATGACGCCGATGGAGAACATCGTAAACAACCTTCCCACTTTAAGTCGAGCTAGTATTGCCTTACAAAAAATCGAATCACTAGGGCTATTTTTAGCCAGTCGTGCTGAAGTTTCAGCCGTTCCCCCTCCGTTCAATTCCTCTTGGCAACAGTTAGAACTCAAGGCTGTAAATTACCCTTACCAAGGAGAGCAAGAAGACAGAAATTTTATCCTCGGTCCCATTAACCTAACACTGCATCCGGGAGAAATAGTATTTATTGTTGGAGGCAATGGCAGTGGTAAATCTACCCTCGCCAAGCTCATCACGGGACTTTACATTCCTGAGGTGGGAGAAATTTGGCTAGATGGAGCGCTAATTAGCGAACAAAATCGAGAGTGGTATCGCCAACATTTTTCAGTGGTTTTCTCTGAATTTTACTTATTTGAAAGTCTTTTAGGGTTAGAAAATACCAATTTAGATACTCAAGCTCAACAGTACCTCAAGCAACTCCAGCTCGACCATAAGGTAAAAGTCGAAAATGGCAAACTTTCCACCACAGCACTATCTCAAGGACAGCGTAAACGATTGGCTTTGCTCACTGCCTACTTAGAAAACCGTCCCATTTATTTATTTGATGAATGGGCAGCCGATCAAGACCCCAGCTTCAAGGAAATTTTCTACACTCAGTTTCTCTCACAACTCAAAAATGAGGGGAAAACTGTTTTAGTAATCAGCCACGACGACCATTATTTTTATCTAGCAGACCGGATTGTTAAA
>DATNQT010000165.1:0-8907 GCA_036703885.1 Candidatus Sericytochromatia bacterium | reverse complement strand
GAGCCTTCTACGAAGTACGGCTTGTAACCATAGCCGACGAACAGACTTTCTAACTCCTCATGGCTGATTCGTGCCAGGACGGTTGGGTTAGCAATCTTGTAGCCATTCAAGTGCAGGATTGGCAGGACAGCCCCATCGGTTACGGGGTTGAGGAACTTATTGGAGTGCCAAGCTGTAGCAAGGGGTCCAGTTTCGGCTTCCCCGTCACCCACAACGCAGCAGACAACTAAGTCAGGGTTATCGAAGGCAGCCCCATAAGCATGAGAAACGGCATAACCTAGTTCGCCGCCTTCGTGGATGGAACCGGGAGTTTCAGGCGCAACGTGGCTGGGAATTCCACGGGGGAAGGAGAACTGCTTGAACAGCTTCTGCATCCCATCGGCGTCTTGGGAAATGTTGGGGTAGTACTCGCTGTAAGTACCTTCCAAGTACGTGTTGGCGACTAATCCCGGCCCCCCGTGCCCTGGACCTGCAATGTAGATGCTGTTTAGGTCGTATTTTTTAATGATGCGATTGAAGTGGGCGTAGATGAAGTTCAGACCGGGAGTAGTTCCCCAATGTCCTAGTAGCCGAGGCTTGACGTGTTCTAGTTTTAGGGGTTCCTTCAGCAGTGGATTGTCTAATAAATAGATTTGTCCAACAGAAAGGTAGTTAGCGGCACGCCAGTAGGCGTTTATCTTGCGCAATTCTTCTGCGGCAAGGGGTCCTTTTTGTAGTTCGGGAGCGGTCGCTTGAATCATACTTAATTCCTGCCTTTTAGATAAGAGCAATGCGTGAATGGTTATTGATTCAGTGGCAATCGACAAATGACCAATGACCTCTTGACCAATGATAAAGCGGAGCGCTCTGTCTAAGCTTATGGGCTGTGCCCTTATCCCCCACCCCCAGCTCTTTCTCCCAATGGGAAAAGGGGAGCAAGACTTCATGAATCCCTCTGCCACAGGGAGAGGGATTTAGGGTGAGGGCTGACAAAGGGGATATGCTCACTAGCAATAGGCTTAGGCGATCGCCTGAATTAGTGAGGAGCAATTGCTTCTGCTTCTTCAGGTTGGCTTTGTTCCAACATTACCTCAGCCTCTCTGCTATGAGGACTTTTCAGGGTAGTTTTAGCATCCGGTTGCTGGCAAGCTACTATCGTTTTGATGTGTTCGCCCTCGTCGTCTCGGATATTCACAAAAACATCGTATAGATTCTCAATCCTGGGTCGCCGTTGTTCAGGAAATTTTCCAGTTTGAAATTCATCAAACAGATAGAGGTCGCCGCCATGATAGTAGTTGATGGCAACTTGGGGCGCAGGTTTGGCTTTGAGTTCTGCCTCATGCTCTTTTAGGAACGTGTCATAAGTGTGATGAGCGCGACCTTCTACCAACTCCATAAAGTGGTAAGCAGCCCTTGGGTTAAGGATGTAGACAAACACGATAATCCAGTAGTAAACCACAGCAGTATGTTGCGCCAGAAATCGGTCAATCCACTGTTTGTCTCCTCCAAGGGATTCCATAATCCGCAGATGATGCAGTTCATTCCAAGATTGTGCAAAGTGAACCTTTAACCAATCTGCCCTATGCCATATGCCAATAGTTTCGTACAGGTGGAGAACAGAGAGGTAGGCAAAGTAGGGAACTCGCGCCACTGTCTCCAGTACGTAAAAGCGAGGAATTGGGCGATCGCGGTAAAGCATCTTTATGGCAAGTTCTAGGATGCTTACAAGCAATCCGATCATTTGAAATATCTCTTTATTCGGGCGTTTTTAAGCTATGAATTGAACCTTTGAAAGGTGCTCTACTCAAGGCATACATCCTAGGAAGATAATTAAAAACAGGATTTGAAGACATCTGCATTTAGAGCGATCTCCTATCCAACACTCTTCAGTGCTAGAGGTCGCCAAATTCAGAGTATAATGCTGAGTCTCTATCAGCTCACAATACAGTGATTAGAGACATTTAATTGTCCTGTTAATATGTTTGTTCTTTAGAAATTAAGCTTCTTTATATAAAGAAGCTCTGTATACCCTACGACATGAATTCGGTCGAGAAATCGATTTGCCAATCATAGGGAAAGCTTCACAAGGGCATCTTTTACGGCTGAGGGTAGTTGCCGTAAAATCTTACCTTTCTCGCGGTCAATAGCTACTAATGTAACCCGACCCGTCAAGTAAAGTTCTAGCCCATCTAAGGATTGAATCCGGTAATCCCAATTGATGCGAACACCTTCCATGTCTGCCATCCGCGTCTTCACAACGGCTGCCATCCCCATCCGAATCGGGCGATGATAGCGTAGGGAAAGTTCTACAACGGGTAAATCACATCCCAAGGCAACTAAATCAGCAAAATCAATGCCGATGGAACGCAAGCATTCCACTCGTGCCTCTTCCATCCAAGCAACGTAGGTACCGTGCCAGACGATACCCGCGTAATCGGTATGATGAGGTTGCGATCGCACGGGGTATTCAAACCAGTTCTCAGCAGTAGCTGTTAGAGAATAGCTTTGGATCTCACTGGTTGGCGGCAGTTGGGTTGATGGCTGTGGTTCTTCCGACACGTTGCAAATTATCCTGAAAAGCTCCACTCCTAACTAGATAACACACTCATAGACCTTTCTACCATGTCCCTTGGGTCGTAGTGACTCATGGTTTCTCAAAGAGCGGGTAGGTATCTTTAGCGCCTGAAAAGGGTGTGGAGGGTAAGCAACGCAGGACTTACGCAGTCGAACGAGATTTCGCCCCCCTAGCCCCCAATTTTGGGGGAACCAATGTTAAAGTCCTCTCTTATTTGGGGGATTTAGGAGGCAACTGCGTAAGTCCTACAACCGAAGAATTAGCGCTTGTAATTTAGTAAAAATTATGCTTCAAACCTGCGCCCTAAAACCTTAGCAAGTCAGAAGTACTCTCACTAAAAATCTCTTGTTTTAAATTCAAACATAAATTGGTGAAGAAATTTATTTTTTCTTCACCAATTTATACAAAGTATTATCTGTCAAACCCTAATAAAATTGGATTGTCAAGAGCTACCACTCGGCTCTCTTATTTTTTTGAAAAGGCTTACCACTAAAGGGTTGCACACCACTAGCAGGATAAGCATCGTCACTCGGACCAAAAATCCTGACGACCGCTTCAGAAATATACTGGGTCATGCTTTCAAACGCTTTGTAAATACCCATAATTTTACTCTCCTGATAAGTTAGAGCGATTGGCGGTAATTAAACAGAGCTAATTGTATAGTCGCTGTTCTTTTATTATGAGTACTTTTAGAGCATTTGAGGACATTCGCAACATTTGTTTGGTTATGTTTGTAATACTTTTCTCTGGACTGAGTAAAAAGCAAATTTTTTCTTGAGAGTCCTAAAGATATTTTTCGCCTCCTTTATCTTCCGAAATGCTTGCTAGATGAAACTACATATAGCTGAGTAGACCATCATGAGTCGTTAGCGATCAGGGATGTTAGAGGACACCACAGCAACAAGCTTTTAGCAATTGGAAAAAACTCCTCCCACTTACTGCTGTACCGGAATTTTAGGTAAAAATACTATTAATAAGATTATATAATCTGTGAATTCAGTCATAAATTCTTAACACAGGACTTACGCAGATTTACCTTTGAACCACCATTTGTAGGGGCGCACAGCTGTGCGCCCCTACCATGTGTCGCGTCTGTGCGTAAGTCCTGAACAAATGGATTCTTCCCCCTGGGAGTGAGGAACGGGCAAAAAAGCTAAAATTTCTGAATTATATAGTTAAAGGATTAGAGTTTTGGTAACTTCTACTATAATTAGACCAATAACCCTGCTCCTAAACTGAGCTATGAAAACTTTCACTGATAGGGACTGCTTTGGGCGGGAAAATCTTCCGGCGACAGGGCAACGGGAAGACCAGGAACTAACGCTAGAGGCTAAGGATTACAGCCTCTTGACTGACCTTTACCAGCTAACAATGGCAGCTTGCTATGTCGGTGAAGGGATAGCACAGCGTCCCGCATCGTTTGAGTTATTTGTGCGGCGTTTACCTGAGGGATATGGCTATCTGATTGCAATGGGTTTGGCACAGGCGCTGGACTACTTAGAGAAGTTCCGCTTCACTCAAGGACAGTTGGAGGCTTTGCAGGAGACGGGAATTTTTGAGGACGCCCCCTCGCAATTCTGGTCGCTTTTGGCGGAAGGGTACTTCACTGGGGATGTTTGGGCAGTACTAGAGGGGACGGCAATTTTTGCAAATGAGCCGTTTTTACGGGTGGATGCACCACTGTGGCAGGCGCAGTTGGTGGAAACTTACATTTTAAATACGATTAACTATCAGACGATGGTCGCGACGCGGGCGGCACGGATGCGAGATGTGGCGGGGACGGAGGCGAAGTTATTAGAGTTTGGTACGAGGCGGGCGTTTAGTCCTCAAGCTTCTATATGGGCGGCACGGGCGGCAATTGCGGCAGGAATGGATGCGACATCAAATGTTTTGGCAGCATTGAAGTTAGGGCGTAAGCCGAGTGGTACGATGGCTCATGCTTTAGTAATGGCGATCGCAGCGATATCCGGTAGTGAGCAAGATGCCTTTACGGCGTTCTATCGCTATTTTGGTGATTCTGCTCTATTAATAGATACTTACGATACCGTTGCAGCGGCAGAGGGTTTGGCAGGACGGGTAAAAGCTGGGGAAATTGAAGTGGCTGGCGTGCGGATAGATTCTGGGGATTTAGCAGCATTGTCTCAAAAAGTGCGATCGCTCCTTCCCGATATCACTATTTTTGCCAGTGGCGATTTGGATGAGTATGAAATTGCCAAACTCAAAAATGCTGGTGCTTGCATTGATGGTTACGGACTCGGAACACGACTCGTCACGGGAACGCCCGTCAATGGAGTTTACAAACTTGTGGAAATTGATAATATTGCCACAATGAAGCAGGCAAGTGGCAAAGTCACTTATCCAGGACGCAAGCAAATTTACCGGGAAATTGTTGGGGGTAAAGTTATCAAAGACCGACTAGGGCTGGCATCCGAGTCATCCTTGGAAAACGAACAACCCCTGCTGCAATTGGTGATGAAACAAGGTGAAAGAGTGCAATTTCCCGAACCTTTGGCAGAAATTCAAAAGCGTACCAATGCATCAGTTGCCAGTCTTTCCGCTTCAATTCGTCAACTCGATAACCCAAGTCCCTTACCTGTGGAAATTTCTGATAACTTGCAGCAACTAACCTTGGCAACGCAGCAACGGCAAAAAGTCGAAGCTTCCTCAAATTGAATGTTAATTGTTCAGACTTACTAGTTCTTATCCAAAAAGTGGATATGAGATTTGAAACCATAGGCACACGCAGATGAATCAGATGTCCAGCCGTTGATGAAAGGATTTTTTGGATAGGTTCGTTCTCACAACCAACAACTAACAATCAACAATCATGGTAAATATTGCATTATTCGGTACTAGTGCTGACCCACCCACCTCTGCCCATCAAACCATCCTTAACTGGCTATCCAATCACTACGACCATGTGGCGGTTTGGGCATCGGATAATCCTTTCAAGTCTCACCAGACACCTCTCGAACATCGGTCGAAGATGCTACGGTTACTAATTGAGGAGATTGCTCGACCGAATGTTAGTCTATACCAAGCCCTCAGTAGCCCTAGAACGTTGGAAACTGTTGAACAAGCCAGAGAACACTGGGGAATGCAAGTAGACTTGACCCTGGTAATTGGTGCTGACTTGGTAAGCCAAATGCCGCGTTGGTATCAAATTGAGAAATTGTTAAAGCAAGTGCAGTTGCTGGTAGTGCCACGTCCGGGTTATGAAATAGACGAGGTGGGTGTGGAAGAATTGAGGATGTTAGGCGGACAAGTTGCGATCGCAGATTTGAAAGCACCAGCAGTTTCCTCCACAGCTTATCGTGAGAATGGAGATAAAGAAGTGATTACACCTCCCGTTGAGGACTATATCCATAAAGAGCAATTGTACGCATGCCAGGACGCGGCACCAACCAGGTAAAGAAAAAAGCCCTAGCGGACTTCAAAGTTGGGGTTGATAACGTTATTTTTTCCGTCGATACCCAGCAAAACCGTGTCCTCGTGCTACTAATAATGCGCCAGGATGACCCATTTTCAGGTCAGTGGAGTTTGCCGGGGACGTTGGTGCGTCACGGCGAATCGTTAGAAGATGCCGCACATCGCATCCTCGCTGAGAAAATTCGGGTGAATAATTTGTATTTGGAGCAACTGTACACCTTCGGAGGGCCAAGTCGCGACCCACGAGAATCGCCTGCTAGTTTTGGCGTCCGCTATCTGTCCGTCAGTTACTTTGCCTTGGTGCGAGTTGAAGAAGCGGAATTAATTGCCGATGGCGTCAGTGGTATTGCCTGGTATCCTATCCAACAACTTCCACAGCTTGCCTTTGACCATAATGAAATTCTCGAATACGGCTATCGGCGTTTACGCAACAAGTTGGAGTATAGTCCTGTTGCCTTTGATGTGTTGCCAGAAGTCTTTACCCTCAGTGACCTCTATCAGCTATATACCACTGTTTTAGGGGAAAACTTCGCCGATTATTCTAATTTTCGCACTCGACTTTTAAAGCTGGGTTTTTTGTCTGATACGGGTCTTAAAGTATCGCGGGGTGCAGGGCGTCCAGCGAGTTTGTACCGCTTTGACGCTGAGGCATTTGCTCCGTTAAAGGATAAACCTTTGGTGTTTATTTAGTGAGTAGGAAAAACTCATAACTATGGTACAAAAAATCCTGTTTGTTGAGGATGATGATTTCAATCGAGAAGTTATTACTGAGTTCCTTGAGTTACGGGGTTATGAGGTATGTGCTTTATCGAATGGCTTGACGTTCCTACCAACTCTGGCAGACTTTCAACCGAACTTAATTTTGCTCGATTTAAAGCTGCCAGTCATTGATGGCTTTACCTTAATGGAGAAACTGCGGCAAACAGAATGGGCACAGGTTCCTATCATAATTCTTTCAGGTCTTGCCTTCCGGACAGATCGAAGGCAAGCCCTGAAACTTGGCGCTCGCCGTTTTCTTGTAAAACCTACAGTTCTGGAAGAAATCAGCAAAGCCATTCAGGAAGAATTAATACCCTGAAGCTACTCTTCTTCCTGCTGCTGTTGGATAAATTCTTCAATTATTCTGTTCAGGTTCTGAATGGAGTCTCCCATCTGTAGGAGTCTGGTTTCTACCTGAGACAGTCCTAAAACTGCATTTTGAAGTTGGTTTCCCAGGGTGTCGATCTCTTGCCTGTATCGGGTTTCTAGTTCTTGTAAATTCATGGTTAAACCTTAGAATCTTTTATATAACAAGTATGGATACCTGACGTTTGCGATCGCGTTTGCGTTTCAGTTTATTATTTACGATTTCTGTATAACTTAATCAATTCTAAATTCAAAAACCAGGTATGTATAGACTTTCTTTAATATGTTTAACATGAAGATTCAGTAAAGTAATTAAAGGTTAAATATAAAGATTCAGTAAAGTAATTAAGAGTTTCACTCACTATATATAGAGACTCTATTTATTATCAACCTCTGGTGTTAGCTACGAATTCGTTTTAAGTAGAACTGTTTTTGCTAACTGTAGAAACGCTCTAGTTCTGCACTCTCGTTGGCTTCATCCGAGCAAAATGCTCCAGTAACAAGCGATGGATGAAGACATAGCCACCTCCAACCTTTTGTAGAAAAATGCGATCACTAGCATAGTCGAAAAACCGAGCATAGTTCCAACGAATATACCCGCTCCGCCAAAGAATGCAACGCAGAGTGAAGTGAAAGACTTGCTTTGAAGTAAGCGATCGCAAATAAACAGCACTTTGAAAATTCAGACGGTTAGATAAAGCTTCATAGTCTTTGATGCGGCTCGTCGAGTGTATGTCTTGAGCCAAAAATAGGGCAATATTCCGGTTAAATAGTTCTCGAATCACGTTGAACTTATATTTTCCCAATATTGGAGCAACCCCTGGTAATAGCCAAACTACTCAGTCTACGGTTTCTCGCTTTATTTCCGAGCTATCTGATTCACGGCTACTACAGATTCTGCATAATACAGCGCATCTTGCCAAACCTCGTAGCCACGGCGCGTTAAATGAATCCCATCGGTTGTCAAATCTTGCCGCATCTGACCTTGACTATCGCTAAACAAAGCATTGAGATTTAGATAGCCTGCTCCTTCTTGTTGAGCGATCGCAGCGATTTGTTGGTTCAGATTACGAATTCGCTCGTTCGGAATTGCGCTCAATCGCATGGGAAGGATAGACTCTACAACGACTTGAGCTTGTGGGTGATTGAGGCGCAAGCGACGCATAATCTCACGTAAGTTATCCACAATGACTTCATCGCTTACACCCTGACGCAAATCGTTAGTGCCAGCCATGACATAAATCGTATTCGGTCGAGTTTGGGAAAAGGCAGACAATCTCTTGAGGATTTGAGTAGAATTCTCGCCAGAAATTCCTTGATTTAGCCAAAGTTGACTGCCGGGAAGCCGTTCTGAGGGAAACCACATTGAGAGCGAATCTCCAACTAGGATTCCTAAACGATTGGAACCTTGTCCTTTAGCCAGCGCTTTCGCTTCTTGTTCCAAAAGGCGTATCCATTGCTCATGAGTCGGTTGTTGTAGCGTCGTGCCCGTCCCCTTTGCCCACAAGGATTGGAAGCTATCAGCAGGCAAGCGTGTATAAAGTTTGCCAGCTTTCAAGGCGGCTAGTCGTTGGAAATAGAGTTGACTTCCAGAAACTGGCGAAGAAACCGATAACTGGGGTTTAGGCACTTGCACAGGCTGCACCAAATCTATCGCCTTTTGAGTAGCGGTTGGTGTCACCAATAATGGGCCAGTCGTTTCTGAAGAGGTGTAGGTTAGCGACTGGGTTGGACTGAATTCAGGAGACGTTACTTCTAAAACTGGGACGCTCTTGTTGGCACTAACAGATTGTAAGTTC
>DATNQT010000164.1:0-5113 GCA_036703885.1 Candidatus Sericytochromatia bacterium | reverse complement strand
GCATCGATCGCACCTGCATAGACAGCATTAGAGGGAAGTTGCCGACCTAGCTGTCCCAATGACCAAGCACAGTTACTACGGACGGCAGCAACGGGGTCTTGTCTCAAGGCGGTAATTAGAGGTGGAATGGACGCCACGATGTCTTCGTACTCCAACTCAGCCATTTGCGCCAGAGCACTAGCCGCCCATAAACGTACGGCTGAGATATCTGTTTTCAGCGCGTCAGTTAGAGTTGGTAAGGTACGGCGATCGCGACAGTTTCCCAATGCCCATACCACTCCTTTACGAACATAACCATTCCAATCCTGATTGAACTGCTCAATCAACGGTTCTACCGCTGTGGAACTTGGATTGCGTCCGAGGGCATAAGCAGCACTCACCCGTACCAACGGGCAAACATCTTTCAACAAGTGAATCAGATGAGGAATTGCCCGCTCATCCTGAAGTTCACAAAAAGCTCGCGCTGCCAGCATCCGTTGCGGTGTTTCCGGTACCGTTAACAGGGCTAGCATCGCTTCTGGATCAGGCTTTTGAGCTTCTGACTCAGTATCAATCGGCTCTATGTCATCTAGAGGGCTTTCTAGCTCAACCGCCGCATCGAGTACGCTCAGATCGTCATCATCATACATACCTGATAAAGTATCGTATTCAACTGGATTACACCAGTCTCTTCCTGCGACACTTCACAACAAAACGTTAAGAAAGCTAACGTTCAGCGGCTGATTACTGAGATCCAAAACCTGAATTTGGTATTGGTATAGTAGACGACACAAAGATTCTGCTCGATTTACAGTGTTCTAATGTACTTAATTACAGGGGGGGTAATGTGACTGACCACCTAGAGCCTTATCGTCGGATGGCTCGTTCAATTCGGTTTTTTCCCCCATTATCCTTAACGCAGCCAGTTCCTCAGTCGGTAGACCAGCCAGTGACACCTCTGCCAGTGGTTGATTCATCGAGCCAGAAAACCATAGCTGACGCCCAGGTGAAGCCAGATCAGGGACCACCTGTTGACCTTTCCGAACACACTGCTGCCCTAGTGCATGATGCGGTATGGCAACCAACGGTTCTTCCCACGATTTATAGGGTTCCGGAGAATATAGGCGATCGCATTAGCCGATTGACGACTGCCAAACCTGTAGAATCCCATATCATCCAGTTCAAAATTCCCCTACCCGATCCAAACGGGACATCTGCTAATGTAAGTTCCAGGTCGGAAGCGTTAATTGACGCCGAACACGCGGCGGCATTAGTGCATGAAGCTGTCTCGAAGCCAACCGTTCTTCCCACCAGCTATACAATTCCGGAGAATATAGGCGATCGCATTAGCCGATTGACGGCTACCAATCCTGTAGAATCCGACACCGTACCGCCTGAAATTCCTCAACCTGATTCGGAAAGTACGTCTGCTCAGAGGATTGAACCTCAGTCTATCGAAGCTGAGACAAAAAAGTCATTAGACGACACCCCTCTAGAAGCCTCTACCGCCGCTACGGTTGTCGCCGAAGCTTCGCCTGTCGAAGAGCTGCAAACCGACGAGTCAGTTGGGGTTGTCGTCGAACCCTTGGAAGTCGCAGAAATCCCCGATGACACGCAGACTTCTGCGACAGTAGCCATCAACTCCGCCACCGTTGAAGAGACAACCGAACGCCAGGAAGTTGCTGAATCGGTTGAAGTCAAAGAAACAGCTGAAGCAGAAGAGCCTCAAGCCCCAACGTTCCTTGAGAGAGTGTCCTCAGTGATTGAGAGCGTTTCAACCGCTTTTATGCATCCAGATGGCGATCGCAAAGACGCTGAGAATGTCGATGATTCACAGTTAGCGTCTTCTGTCAATGACACTCCGGGTACAGATGCTGTTGCTCAGTTAGCAACTGAGGTAGCACCAGAGGATACAGAACAAACGCAAGCACCTAGCCTCTTAGAGAGAGTCTCTGCCGTAGTAGAGACTGTTGCAAGCAGTCTCAAGCAATCAGCTCCTGATCCCAAGAACACAGAGGCGATGGAAGAACCAACGCCAGCAGTGGAAGACAAAGCCTCAGAAAGCCAGACTATTGAGGTGACCTGTCCTACCTGTGGAGCTACCGACATCAGGAAAAACGGTCATCGTCAAGGCAAGCAAAGATATGCTTGCAAAGACTGTGGAAGGCAGTTTGCCATGCCTGAGTCTGCTGAGACAGAGGATAAGCCGAAGCATCAGACAAGCTCCAGCGTTGAGACCGCAAAAAACCAAGACTCTCAGGCAGATGATAGTGTGTCCCAGCGCACTTCTAAGTCTTCCAAAGGTAAAAATAAGAAGACAAAAGCTAAGGGATTTGGGGGTTCTAAAGCTTAATGGAACTTCCCATAGGTCTTAAGACCGAGGGTTTAGAGGTTTGACCATCCAGAAGGACTGAGTTTGAAAGCCTAACTGCTGGTAAAGATTCAGAGCAGGTTGGTTGGTTTGAAAGACTTGAAGCCCAATCTGATGATCGCCTCGTGCCCTCGCCCAGTCTTCGGCATATCCCATGAGTGCCGACCCAATCCCCCGTCGGCGATGTTCTGGCATCACGTAAAGTAAAAAAATATGAGCATGGCGATCGCCTTTTAACTGATCAATCGCATTCCCCAGCCAAAGACAAGCTACTGGCTGACTCACTGCCCTTGGTACTAAAGTCTCGGAAACGACTGCATCAGCTAACTCAACCCACCAGAAAGGCGTTTCTTTAGAAAAGTACTGGCTTACTGTTGTGCTTAGGTGGGAAAAATCATTCTGTTCTGGGAAAAACTCTTGGTAGCTCAGTTGTAAGAACTTGACCAAGGTTGCCCGTTCCCGTCCCGACCCCGTGCGTAGCTGATAGCCTGCTAAGAGCTGATTAGATACCATTTCCCCGCTTTCATCCCGCCGCTAAACCATTTGAGGTACTCGACTATGCAAGGGTAAATCCCCTTCAGTTATAGCGAGGGACTTCCCGGCGACTCAGTTAAGGGAGCGCTCCCGCTGAAGTCGGTAAAGTAGGAGCGTCTAATGGTTGTAACCTGCCTGTTGGAGCGGCTTCCTGCACAGGTACTTGCTTGCTTGCCGACTCAACATCTTCAATCGGCGCAGGTGCCGCCATATCTGAAGGCAAAAAAATCCGAGCGCTTACTGCTGTTAACGCCACCAGAAATACCAGCACGATCAGGAATGGAGCAATGTATTGACGAAAAATAGCCATGTTTATCGCTGTAAGAGCAGAAACTTTGAGGAAGACTTAGCGAAGATTTGTAAAGCCCTCGCTGTTTAGTCTAGCGATTTTCCGTGGATTTGATAAACGATGTTATCGACGCTCTCGTTTCAAATCATCGATTACTCTTCGCCAATACCAATCTTCCGGCATACCAGGATGATTCAGTTTGGCTCGGTCAACTAACCGTGCAGCAGCAGCACGATCGCCTGATAACATACCGATGAGTCGGCTTTGGGGGTCAATATCCGGTGGACTCTCGTTGAGCTGGACTAGTCTTCTTCGCCGCACAAACGGTTCTTCAAGGGATTTCTCAATAGGCTGAGGCAGCGTTTCTGGCGGTGAGGACGGTGACTGCTGTCTCTTGATTAAGTCCAACAGCATGTAGATCAGAATAGCGATCGCTACTAGACAGAAAAGCGTTACTGAAAAAGTTAGGACATCAACTGGCAAAAACCCTCTGATTAACTGGGACACCATGTAACCCAGTAGGTAGGCAGCAACTAACGCGCCGAAAAGGATGAGCGTTCCGAGAAAAATAGGTAGATTAAAACTCATAGTCTTATTCCTGGTCATCCAGTCCAGGTGTAGGCGTTGGAGTAAGCGGAGCATTCCACGGTGCAAATACTGGCAAAAGAAATAGCCCTGGCAAAGCTACCAAAAAAGTTAGGAAGAAGAATAACGGCCAACCCACACTTTGTGCGATCTCACCTCCAGGAGAGGCAAAAACTTCTCTACTGACAGCCACTAAGCTAGATAGTAAAGCATATTGGGTAGCTGAAAAACGTGGGTTACATAGGCTCATTAAAAAGCCTAAAAAAGCCGCTGTCCCTAATCCGGCACAAAAATTTTCTATGTTAACAGTCAGTACCATTAAGGGGTAGCTTCTACCAGCCAGCGCTAGCGCAAAATAAGACAGATTACTAACGGCTTGCAGCCCGCCGAACACCCACAGAGACCGATTAATTCCAATTTTGCTCAGGATTGCCCCGCCAGCTAGACCGCCTACAATAGTTGCCACTAAGCCCATTCCTCCCTTGATATCCCCAATCGCAGTTAGACTAAAGCCTGTTTTTACTAAAAATGGCGTAGTCATGTTTGCCGCTAGGTAATCACCCAGCTTATAAAGCAGAATGAAGATCAGGATGAAACTACTACGTAGAATACCCCATCGTTGGAAAAAATCGCTGAAGGGTAAGTACACCGCATCAACTAGCGTTGCAGGCCTAGCGGAGGTATCATCCAAAACGGGTTCGGGTGCCCAAATTGCACTCACTAAACCGATTGACATCAAGGTTGCTATTAACAGATACACAAAAGGCCAAGAGAATTGGTTTGCCCAACGTAGGGCTAGGGCACCAGTCAACAACAAGGCAACTCGATAACCCATTACCCAAATAGCAACACCTGCCCCTACTTCCCGTTCTTCAAGAACATCGGTGCGATAGGCATCAATGGCAATATCTTGAGTCGCGCTCAAAAAAGCGATCGCGATTGCATTAATTGCAAGCAGTTGCAGCGTTTGGGAAGGTTTTTGCAGTGCCATCCCTGCGATTGCAAGAATCAGTGCCACTTGTGTTAAAACCATCCAACCACGCCGACGCCCCAAAAAAGGAGGCACGAACCGATCCACCAACGGCGACCAGAGAAATTTCAAGGTAGCAGGTGCATTTGCTAGACCAACAAACCAGCCAATGGTACTTAGTTTCAACCCTTCCACGGTAATCCAAGCTGATAAAGTATCTCTAGTTAAGTTATAGGGTAGCCCCGATGCGAAGCCTAGAAATAAAAGAGCCGCCATTTTGCGGCTTTGAAAAACTTGTAGAAAAGATGGACTTGATTTCACAGGCGTCAAGCGATGATGGATTAACTTGAGTGGGAGGCAACTGCACTTTAGCTGAGACTAGTGC
>DATNQT010000163.1:0-8123 GCA_036703885.1 Candidatus Sericytochromatia bacterium | reverse complement strand
ATGTCAATCCGGTCATTGGAGCGGGAAGTTAGCGATCGCCAAATGTTATGGAGTTATCTAGCGGAGTTAGAAGCGATCGCCACGGAAGCAGATCACCTGCACTGCCAGCTAAAAGTTCCAGAAGCGAAGCAAACGTTAGAGAAGTTAATTTTGCGATCGCTCTGGCAACTGTTGCATGATGCTAACCCAGATACTCTCGAAGGCGATATTCGATACGTCGAGGGTTTGATTGAGTTGGGAAGTCGGCTTCACCTGAGCTTATCTCTCGACCGTTGCCAGGAACTCTACTTCACCTCTTTGCAGACGCGCCTTATCCCTCAGTGCCAACTGGCGATTCAAGCTCATCTGGTTTCTGAACACAATGATGCAGGTAAGCCTGCGAAACTCATTTCAAAAATTGATTGGGATACCACTCAGTTGCGCCAGTTGCTCCACTTGGGTGAAAAACTGGCTGTCAATGTCAGTTTCTGGTTAAGCAAGTTGCCCTAGGTTGGTTGCAAACGTATTATCAAAACTCTTAGGGTAGGTCTTGTACCTGCCCTTTTTTCTATACCTATAACAAAGAGGTGGGCTTTCAATATCGCTTTTGTTTAAACAATAACCGTCAGTTGTTAAAGTAGCGTCGGATGCGTCAAAGAGATGTACTGGCTTCCTCTTGAGGCGATTTCTTAACTTTAATAACCGACTCGGCTGAGGTTAGACGCGGCTCCTCTACTGGCGTATCATTCATAGAAATACTGTGTATCGGGTCATTGACTTTTCTAGCCGATCGCACAGCTACCAACGCCTCTTTAATCACAACCGCAGTTGGCACGGCAACAATCACCCCCAACAATCCTCCAACCCGTGCCCCAGTCAGGATGGAAATAAACACCCAGAAGGGATTTAAACCCGTTACCTTACCCAACACCCTCGGAGCGAGTAAATTCTCTACAATTTGCTGTACGACAAGGGCAACCGCCAATACTTGAAGCGCTAAAGTAATGTCTCGCAATGCCACGAGTAGGGTGACGATCGCAATTCCTACTGAACCCCCGAAGGGCACCAGTGCCATCAAACCGATGATTAACCCAAACAGCAGACCAAAGGGCACTTTCAAGAGCAGAAACATCGAAATCAACCCGACAGCCATACAAGTGGCTGTAATGATTTGCCCGATAAAGTAGTTTTGGAAACTCAGCCGCAGGGTTTTAGAAAAGGGCTTCTGGAGGCTAGTAGGTAACCACTCAACTAAACTGACCCAAATTTCTTGACTGTGCTGGAGCAAATAGAACGTTAAAATCACCGTCAATAGTACGTCCAGTATTCTGACCACGGTAAACACAGTCAGATTCACTGCTAGATTCAGGGTTTGTCCAGCAATCGACTGCAACTCCTGTTTGAGTCGGTCGTTGAGTTGAACGATCAGACCGTCTAGGCTAATGGGTAAGCCCATATTATCAACCCGTTCGTTCAGCATCACGAGCTGACGCTGCCCAGAGTCGAGCCATTCCGGCAAACGAGCAACGAGTTGTTGTGCCTGAGCAAAGGCAAGCGGCAGTAGTGTTACCCCTAGGGTTAGTAAGATTAGCAACGTTACTAAAGATACCGAAAGAGCTGCCTGCCCTCGTCGAACTCCTCTGTTCTGTAGCCAGTTAACTGGATAGTTCAGTAAAAAAGCTAGTAGGGATGCCACTAACAGGATGACAAATAGGGATTGAAAATAACCAAATATGGTGGAGAATGCCCAGGCATTCAAGACCGTTAGCGGTGCTGCCAAAGTGATCGCTAGTAACCGCGACTGTGGTGTTAGCGATTCCCACCAGTTCAGTAGCTTACTGCGTTTAGGTGTGGATGACCCAGAACTAACCATGAAACTATCTCAATGTTTGAGCCGTGATATTCGTTATTATCCCTAAACACTTGACTCTCTCCCTCGACTAAAGTGCTGATAATTCTGTTGTTCCATAATTGAATTCAAAAATCATTGAAGTAACGCCGAAAGCGGGGATCGAGGTGATGTTTTTTGCGCTGGTTGCAGGTTGCTGATGTCATGCTTGACCACCACGGGCAAGCGGAATCAAGAGGGCACGCCGAGGGGAAGGGAAATGGTGAAGGTTGCTCCCTTGCCTACACCCGTACTGCTAGCGATAATCTTACCGCCATGTGCTTCCACAATGCGCCGTGCAATGGCAAGTCCTAAGCCAGTTCCACTGCCTTGACGTGAGGGATCGGCTGTATAAAATTGTTCAAAGATGTGGGGAAGGTCGCTCTCGCTGATACCCGAACCGCGATCGCAAATTTCCACGCTAACCCGAACCGCTTCTATCTTTCCAGAGACAAAGACTTGAGAATCCGGTGGTGAGTGCTTAATGGCGTTATCCAATACGTTCAGAAAAGCTTGCAACAGTCGTTCTGGATCTCCCTGGATCTGAACGGCAGGAACCTCTACAGTGATGGCTATACCTTTGGCACGCATTCGAGATTCTACCGCTCGTACTGCGCGATCGCTCAAATCTCGCAGGTTCAGGGGCTGCTGTTCTAGGGGTGTAACACCTGCTTCTAGTCGTCCCAAATCCAGTAAGTCTTTAATCAGGCGTGACAGCCTGGTTGTCTCGTCCAACGCCGTCCGGATAAAACGTCCCCGCAGTTCCGGTTCCTCATCGGCTCCACTTTCCAGGGCTTCTAGGGTGACGTGGACGTTGCTGACGGGAGTACGTAACTCGTGAGACACATTAGCTAGGAATGCCCGTCGTTCCTTATCCAGTGAATCCAGCCGTTCGCTCATCCGGTTCAACTCAGTGGCTAATTGACCGAGTTCATCTTTTTGATGAATGTTCAGCTTTTCACCTAAATGACCGCTCCCCACTTGGATTGCAAAGTTCCGCATCGCCTGAATTGGTCGTGCCATGTTGCGGGCAAGCCGTTCGCTAATAAAGGCACAAAGCAATAGTGTCAGGCTAAGGGTTCCTAAAATGGTGAAAATGACGATCCGAAACTGACGCTGAAACTGTTCTAGTGTTAAGGACATCCGCAGCACGCCCAGCAGGCGACCATTACGGAATATCGGTTGTGCCGCGTACAATCGGTCATCATTTGATAGGACACCTTTTGCCTTCCCTTGCATTGGCTTATTTTGAAGCCCTTCCCTCACTCCGGGAACGTCGAGCCAGGAGGTTATTTGTCGATCTGTATCGGGGGAGGAAGTGGACAGTAGGTGACCATCCGGTGCAAAGACGCGCAGAGTGATAGTTTCCGGCGCACCGTAGCGTTTCACTATTAGTTCTACGCGATCGATAGCGTTTTCCTCCAAGGCATCAGCTACGCTCTCACTTAAGGCACTTGCCCAGTTATTTAAATCTGCCTGCCTCGTCCTCATGAAGTAGGCATGGAAAGATAACAACAGATAGCTTGCCAGCAGAGATGTCCCTAGTGCAGTGAGCGCTAGGTAGGTAACTAATAGTTTTCGATAAATTGAATTCCAGCGAATACGAATTGTAACTAACTCCCTTACTTTTACTCCATCAAAAATGTAGAATTGTTTGGTCAAGCTTGACCAACAGCGCGACCGCGTAACACAGCTTTTATCCGTGCTAAAAGTTCGCGAGTATTGAACGGTTTGGTGATATAGTCATCTGCACCCGCTTCTAATCCCCAAACTTTGTCAATGTCTTGGTCTTTTGCTGTCAGCATCAAGATAGGTACGTTAGAAAATGCCCGGATGCGCCAGCACAATTCCATTCCACTGATTCCCGGTAGCATCAAATCTAAAATAATCACGTCGGGCACTTGCTTGTGGAACAGTTTGAGAGCTGTCTGTCCATCAGCCGCCATTGTTACTTGATAGCCTTCTTTGATTAACGCATAGCTGAGACTTGCCCGCAACGCTTCTTCATCATCGACCAGTAAGACTTGTGTCATGGTAGGTTGACTTTATTTCTGAGGATAGCTTCCTTTTCTATAGATACGAAGAAGCTTGTTTCTTTTCAAGGTTTTAACCAGAAACTCTATCCTAAGAAGGATTTTGGGTTTATTACTTTTTGTAGAGGTATAAGGAGTGCTTTTAGCAGTTTTATCGCCAACGAACCCAGTTTTCATCAGTCATAACGATTGGTTGGGTTTAACCTTTAGACTAACTTTGGCAGTCCTAGTTGGAGGGGTAATTGGCTGGAATCGGCAAGCCGCAGGTAAGCCTGCTGGATTGAGGACTCATATGCTTGTTAGCTTGGGTGCGGCTTTGTTTGTGCTGATTCCATTGCTAGCAAGTACTTCTACATCTCTCGATACTGTCAGTCGCGCAATTCAGGGGGTAGCGACTGGGGTTGGATTTTTAGGTGCGGGAGAGATTCTGCATCAGTCTACTGAGAAATCTAGTAAGCCAAATGTTAAGGGATTGACTTCTGCGGCGACTATCTGGTTAACGGAGGCGTTGGGAATGATAGCTGGCTGCGGTTTCTGGCAGTTGGGTTTGCTGAGTACGCTGATGACGTTATTGATTCTGAGTGCCGCGAAAAAATTAGAACAGGTTGTCTTTCACAAAAATGACTGAGGGAATGCCTTCAATAGTCTATAAAATACTTCAGGACTTACGCAAATTTACCTTTGAACCACCATTTGTAGGGGCGCACAGCTGTGCGCCCCTACCATGTGTCGCGTCTGTGCCTAAGTCCTGAAGGTAATGAATGCGATCGCATTGAGGTAGAGAATGAGCGATCGCCTAATGAGGAAAAAACGCGCCACTGTGAAGTTTAAAAACAAGCCACCATAAGCCAGCACTGCCCAATAAAACTGGCGTTAGCCAATCACCCCAACGGACATACAGAGTTTGGGTTTGCCGCCTGTAAATAGTTTGGGCGTGAATCTCGTAAGTATTAATCCCAGAAATCCAGAGGGTTCTGCCGTGAGGGTCTACAATTCCTGAATAACCCGTATTCGTGGCACGGACTGCCCATCGATCTGTTTCAATTGCCCGCATCACATCCTGAGCATGGTGCTGGGCTGGCATCGCTGGGCTATAGTGAGCATTGTTAGAGGCGGTCAGGATAAACTGACCACCAGCCGCCGCCTGACGTTGGAAGTGGTTGGCGAAAGCTGACTCATAGCAGATACCGACAATTGCTCGACCAAAGGGCGTATTGAATACTTGGTTTGACTTTCCAGCAGCTAGATGAGCCTCCAAGGGAGAAAGTCGGTCAACAATCTTACCTAAAATTGACTCAAAGGGAATAAACTCTCCCAAAGGCACTAACTTGTATTTGTCATAGCGGCTGAACGCTTCGCCAGTGCCTGTAACGGTAAATAAGCTATTGGTAAAGCTAGTGCCCTGCTCTCCATAAGCTCCCACCCAAGCAAGAACGCCTTTTTCCAAAATAGCTGAGTAGAAGTATTGACGCTTCAGGTTGTCCAAATAAAAGGGTAACGCTACTTCCGGCGTTAAAACAGCATCAACACCCCTGGTTGCCAAATCCTGATAGCCCTTGGTGTATTTCTCAAGAGCAAGACCCTTACCTTCTGTGAAAAGTTTGATGTCGTTGCCGATATTACCTTGAATAATTCCTACTTTCAGCGCGGTAGCGGTTGGTTGAATTAAAGGGTGGTTGTACAAAGCCAAACCAATTAGGTGCAAGGCAACCAATAATCCAACTGCTGCACTTAAGTAAGTCAGAGATTCGTTATGGGATTTTAGATCCTGTTCCCTATTAGCTTTACGAGCTTTTGAGCGCAGATAGCTACTCAAAGCCTCGGCAAGCAGACCATTTACCGCTACGATCGCAGCTGTAACTGTAGCAGGACCAGAGATTTGACCCAAGTGTAAAATCGGCAGGTTATGGGGACTCTGGGTGTAGGAAAGGGAACTCCACCATAGAGAACCACCGCTCCAGAAAGCTTCTAAGCCACACCATAGGGCTGTTCCAATCAGAACGCGAAGGAGAATTAAACGTTTAGGCTGTTGATGCCCAATCCCTCTTACTGCTTCCCTTTGCAGAGGGAGGGAATCTAGAATCCAAAATAGACCAGCTGCCCAAATGGCGACTAAAGCCCCTCCCCAAAGAGTAATGAAACTCCAGCAGAAAAGTGCGATCGCAATACTAGCCAGCCACGGCACACCCATCCAGGTCATTGGGTGAATACCAGTAATCCAGGATAGTGCTAATCCGTGGTAACCAATACCCCAAACTAGACCGTTTAAAGCACACTGACGGATGCCCTGACCTCTAGTAACGATCAGCCATAGGGGAACCAGAGCAATCCATGCCAAAGACCAAGCCCCTACTGGGGCAGGTGTTAATCCCATCAGGATGCCGCCGCTTAAGGGCAACAATAAATGGGACACCTGCATCAGGCGCTTTGAAGTTTTCATTACTTCTTTAAAGCGCCTCCTCCAAGGCTTCTGCTTCTTCTTCTGGGTCGGATAGAGGCACTAATGCCACTGCTGCGATCGCATCATCCTCATCCAAGCGCTGCACTCTCACCCCTGTCGCCATCCGGGATTGCGGTGAAATTGCACTACTCGCCTGACGAATGATGATACCCCGACTCGTCACCATCATCAGCTCATCCCCTTCATTCACAACCCCTAGCGCTGCCAGTTGGTCTTTGGGTAAACGGAACTTGGTGGCGAGGATTCCCATCCCTGCCCGATTCTGCAACCGGAATTGAGATACAGGCACTCGCTTACCATAGCCACCCATCGTCACTACTAGCACCCACGGGCCTTGACCTGCTGTCTCGATCAATTCCTCAGTATTCAGGTCTTCTGTATCCTCCCCTGACTCAGTAGAAGTGCCTTCCGTCGTTAACGCTGACGCTTCTAACGACGCCAAAGTTGACGCGACTTCCACCGCTAACTCTGACCCTTCTAACGACGCCAAGGCTTCGCTTTCACTGTCGCTATCCACAGCAGGTGCAAGACTGGCAACAACTTGACCAGGGAGTATGTCCATGCCAATCAATTCATCTTTGGCACGCAGTTTCATCGCTCTGACACCCCGCGTGGCACGACCGAGGGGACGCAATTGATCGTGGTCAGTCTTGAAGTGAATCGCCATTCCCTGACGTGAGCCAATAATAATGCTGTCTCCTTCTGTAGCGCGTCTTACCCACCGCAGTTGGTCGCCTTCTTCTAAGGAAATGGCAATTAATCCATTTGCCCGAATATTACTGAAAGCTGCAAGTGCTGTTTTTTTGATGTAACCTTTGCGGGTCAACATCACTAAATAATCATCCTCGGTGAACTCAGACACTGGCACAATCGAGGTAATTTTTTCATCGCGGGGAATCGGCAGCATCTGCACGATGGGAACTCCCCGTGCGGTGCGAGAAGCGGCAGGGATTTGGTACGCCCTGAGACAGTAGGTAACACCACGCTCACTAAAGAACAAAATGCTGTCGTGGTCGCAGCAACTGAGGAAATGCTCTACACCGTCATCCTCTTTAATTCGGGCACCGGCTTTACCACGAGTTGCTCTTGCTTGCGCCGCAAAGTCGCTGACTGGCATCCGCTTGATATAGCCTTGCTCGGTTAAGAGAATTACGGCTTTCTCATTGGCAATCAAGTCCATATCACCGAGTTCGCCGTCGAGCTGTTCGATTACAGTCCGTCGTGGCGTTGCATGGGTCGTTTTGATCTGACCCACTTCGGTTTCAATAATTTCTAGAATGCGGCTTCTACGGGCAAGGATGTCCTCTAAGTCGGCAATTCGAGCTTGTAACTCTTCGTGTTCCGCCTGAATCTTCTCCGCTTCCAAAGCCGTGAGGCGTCGCAGTTGCATTTGCAAAATGGCATCTGCTTGCGCTTCAGAAAGCCCGTAAACTTCCATTAACTCTATTTTGGCAGTCGGAGCATCAGCAGAGTGGCGAATTAGGGCAATAATTCGATCCAAGTTATCGAGGGCAATTAATAATCCTTGGAGTAAGTGGTCTCTTTCCTCGGCTTTCCGCAGTTCGTATTGAGTTCGGCGAGTAATCGTCTCAATGCGGAAGTCCAGGAAGACGCTTAAGAACTGCTTGAGGGTTAATAGTTGGGGTTCATTTCTCACCAACGCCAGCATATTCGCCCCAAAATTCATTTGTAGAGGCGTCTGCTTGTAGAGGTTGTTGAGGACGACACGGGGATAGGCATCGCGTTTGAGTTCGATCACGAT
>DATNQT010000162.1:0-8195 GCA_036703885.1 Candidatus Sericytochromatia bacterium | reverse complement strand
GTTTTTTCTAATATGCGTATTTGCTTTGTCGGAGACTCATTTGTAAATGGTACAGGGGACTCCGACTACCTCGGTTGGACAGGCAGAATTTGTAGGACTGCACGAAAGAAAGGTATAGATATTACTTACTACAACCTTGGTGTGCGACGGAATACCAGTAGAGACATTGCCATTCGTTGGTTAGAAGAAGTTTCTCGTCGTTTGCCTGAAGGATGTAATGGTAAGGTTGTGTTTTCTTTTGGTGTAAATGACACAACGATTGAAGAGGGTAAAACCCGTATTCAATTTCAGGATTCAATAGAGAATACATCTAAGATTCTGACAGATGCCAAGCTGTTGTTTCCTGTCTTAATGGTAAGCCCACCTCCCGTTCCAGATATCGAGCAAAATCTCAGGGTTGCGGAACTATCTACACAATTTAAGAGTATTTGTCATCAGTTAGACGTGCCTTACTTAGATGTTTTTCATCCTTTAAAGACATCAGCAGTTTGGCTGAAGGAGGCAGCAGCAAATGATGGTTATCATCCTGGTTCAGTTAGTTATTCTGAATTTGCAAAGTTGGTTGAAGATTGGTCTAGCTGGTTATCTTGGATCAAGTAGTGTAAACTTATAACTCAATAAATTTGCGATCGCATCTCCTAACCATTCTGAGATAAAATAGGCAGCGCATTCCCAAAAATCTCCCCTAACTCTGCAACTGAACATCTTCGTAAAATAGAGAAATCGGACAATGAAAATCTACAGTAGTTAGGTGAATTTCATCCCCTTTCTCATAAGGATGTAGTTCCCATATTCCTTGATTATTCAATCGAAAACATTCCACACTAATCTTTTGAGAATCAACTAAAAGGTATTCTTTTAAAGTCTGAATACGGCGGTATTGGGCAAATTTGCTGCCTCGATCATAGCCTTCAGTAGAGGGAGAGAGAACTTCAGCAATTAGACAGGGATATTGGATAAATTTGATAGCCTGTCTATCGCGCTCATCGCAACTAACCATGACATCGGGGTAATGAAAGGAGCCTTTTTCGGATATGCCGAGTTTGGCGTCTGCCATGGAGACTTTGCACCCTTTGCCCCGCAGGTGGTTTTTTAAGGCAGTTGCCAAGTTAAGGGCAATGTCATTATGAGGAATGGTTCCCCCAGTCATTGCGAAAACTTCGCCGTTGAGATATTCATATTTAACGTCTTGATGTTCTTCCCATTCCAGATATGCCTCTGGTGTCAGATACTTTGGCTCTGGACTCGCAATCATTGCCACCTACCTCGCTGGAATTCACGCTCAACCAAGCTTTTTCACGTTAATACTGTTGAGCGGTGTAATCAACTACTGAGAGCATCAGTCGTTACTCAATATCAATATATGAGGATACGGAATTTTTAGTCTGTACAAGTTAAAATTTCCCACGTCGAAGTACGTGAGATTTTTGGTTCAACTAGAATTCTTATGCCTAGTCCCTAATCTTCAGCTCCTAACTCCTTCTGTATCAAAGCATTTCAAGCTCATCTTCACGGAAGTGAGCTTGAAATTTTTTGTCAAATTTAACTAGCACCGGTAGGTTGGCACTCACTGGTCTGCCTTGCCACTCCACAACGATTCCAGCGACTTCTCCCTCCAGCCCTTTGACATCAAACGGCTCATTACGATGGGACGGATTATTGTAAACAATGACAGACTTCTTAACGCGGATGCGATCGCCAACTTTCATAAATGAAGCTCGTGTTCTCTCAAACAGCCTAAATTGTCCAGGCAATCTTACTATTTTTGCACAGCAGCGTTCTATTTCATTTCTTTGAAGTTGAAGGCGGTGCGGATGTGGACTCTGGTAGCTGCTGCTTCTCCTGTGGGAAAAAGCGATCGCGCATTTGCTTGAACCCATCAGGACTAATTAACCACTGAGCTGTAAGCAAAGCAGCACCAGCAGAAAATAACACTAACAATACCCCTGCCATCCCCACAACTATCTTGAGCCAGTCTCCACCTGACTTAGTAGTAGCGAGTGCGGTTTCCTCTGTCTCTACGGGTTCATCCGGCTCAACGTCCTGAGGCAAGCTAGAAAATTCAGTGTCCAGATTGAATGTATAGGACGTGCTTCCCAACAGGTTTTCCCCAAGATTCAGGACTACTGGATATTGAGGAGAAACGGCGCAGTAGGTAAGAACAACTGAAATGTTGTCATGACCGTTCTTTTGATTTGCCAGGTCAATTAAAGACCGGACAGCCGCCTCTAGAGAAAGCTTGCCGCTAAAAACATCTCGCGGGTAATCTGCACATAACTCCTCAAGCCAGTCGTTATCGCTCAAACCATCAGAACATAGCAGTAGCAAGCCGTCTTCTTCCAAAATGAATCGTCGTACCGTCGGACGCAGTAACTCAGCATCTCGCGTTCCCACCGCTTGGGTAAGTGCCCCAGCATCAGGTCGCTGCAACGCCTGTCGATACAAACTCCGCCCCATCCGTACCTCTCGCGTTGCCACATCATCATCCACCGTTAGCTGCTGACAGTAGCGGGGCGTTATCCAGTAGGCACGGCTATCTCCAACACTAGCAATATAAAGTTCGTGAGCATTACCCTGACCATCGGATGATCTGACAATTTGCGGCAGTTGCAGTGCCATGATCAACGTGGTTGCCATGCGGCGGCGGGATTCTCGTTCTTGTTGATCGTTGCGAGAGGCAATCATGTTATTAGCCACCCGGATAATCGCTGATAGCTGTTGTGTCACCAGTTCCGGCGTCATGATTTCCGGGTCTTCTGCCAACTCTGCCAGTAGCGCCCGCACTTGCAGTTTGATAGACTCCACCGCTAGTTGGCTGGCAACTTCCCCACCTTCATGTCCACCAATGCCATCGCAGACTACGGATAGATGAGGGATTAAAGGGTCGCGGGGTTGGCTGAGGTCGCTAGGCAGGTCAGCTAGTGTGGGATAGCAGTTATCTTCGTTGTGGTGGTGTCGAAGACCAGTATCTGTCGTCCCAGCAACTTGCAAGCGCAGAGGCTGTCGAGAAGCTTGCTCTATCAGCAGTTGATTGAGTTCATCTGCGATCGCACTTAATGAGGGTCGCTCAGTTTGCAGGTGCTGGGCAATCTCTTCCAGCTGAGACGCCACAGATACCGATGCCTTGCGACACCAAGACGCCCAACACTCTCCTAGCTGGTGAAGACTAGCTGGCATAGGCTCTTTAGTCTGTGTAGTACTGACGCCTGAGGATGTCTCCACTTCCGGTTGGTCTGATGAACTCGTTCCGCTACCCGTAGAGGCAGCCGCCAATTCGCGATCATTTTCCTTAACCGCATCCACATACAGTTCTCGCAGTCGTATCCGCCACCCTTCAACCCGAAGATTTTCAGGAACCAACAAACTAGAAGCCACCCCCACTTCCTGAAGCGGCGTCCACAGTTCCAAAATCTGCCACAGCCAATAAACCTGACGAACCGCCGATGCCTTCGTCCACATTGAAGTGATTGGGGGATACACTTCACCGCTAGCATCAATCGGTACATTCTCTAGTAACGTGACAACTGACTCTCCCAACTGACACACACCATAAACCTCCGGTAAGTGAAGGCGGTGCGGATACAACCGCAGGTAAGGCAAGATATTGTCGTCAAAGTGCTGAGGCACATCGGGTGGCAGTTCCGGGTGCATATCCTGCCAAATTTGCGGCGCAACGACCTGGTATCTGTCTGTAACGTGTTCCCCAACAGGAATGTACAAGGCAGCTGAACCCATTGCCCAAAGATAGCGATTGATTGGCGGCTTAGAACTGCTCATAAAGTTAAAAAGAGCTTAAAAACAAATAGTAAGTTAAGAGGTACTGTTTCATTCCATCAGTAGAAAAGTTGGTAACAGATGTAACGGATAGAGATAACAGGCATCTTATAGCAAAGTGCAGTTCGACAAGCTCACTGTGAACTGAGTGCAGTTCGACAAGACTTCGGCGTGACCCTTCGACAAGCTCAGGGCGGAGACGCGGTTCCTGAGCCTGCCGAAGGGCAGTCGAACGCTCACTGTGAACTGAGTAAAAACGCAGTATGCTTCGGGTTTTTGGGCACTCAACACTGTCCTAACCTAAGTGACTACTGCTATACCAACAACTCATCCGCTACATCCGCTAAAAAATCCCTTGGCAAACTCTACCCGCAACCCAGAACGAGGGTGCAGCGTCGGTACTGGGTCAAGGGTAAGATTTTGCTGAGGTAGCAGTTTCCAGGTGTAATGACGTAGCAAGTGCGCTGCAAAAATCTTCATTTCCATCTGAGCAAAAGCGATTCCTAAACAAATCCTCGGTCCACCCCCAAATCCTACTAAGCTAAACTCTTGTTTCTTATGTTCAGCCCGCTCTGGACTAAAGCGGTCTGGATCGAAGCGATCGCACTCCGTATAAATCTGGCTATCCCTATGACTTGCACTGATGCGATAGAGAGCCAACCAGCCCTTCGGAACGTAGTAGCCATTGAATTCAAACTCCTCCTCCACGCCCCGAAATCCGCCACCAATCGGCGGATAGAGTCGTTCTACTTCCCGCAGTACTTGCTCTAAATAAGTCATTTGTTTCAACTGTTCCAGCGTCAGAGAGCCATCTGCACCAATTCGCTGTTGTTCGGCACGAGCGCGTTCTAAGACTTCCGGGTGCTGTGCTAGAGCCATGCAGAACGAGGTGAGCATAGAGGTAGTCGTCTCGTGTCCCGCAAACAGCATCAGCAGTGCTTGGACTTTAATTTCTTCTAAACTCAACCCATTACCGTCTTCATCCCGACTCTGTACCAGTAGCCCCAAAGCATCCGATGCTGGTTCTTTCTGCCTTTTGAGTACCGCTTGCTCGATATGAGCCAGCAGTTGGTCACGAGCAAGCAATGCTCGACCATAGGGCGTCCAGCTAAAGCGCAAGGGTATTGCAAATAATCCCGTCGTCAGTTCGGTGAACCATTGGGATAGACGTGCTGTTAGCGGTCCCGGTTCGCTGCCAATCAGCAAGGTGCTAGCAATCTCAAAAGTCATCTGCTTGAGTTCACCAAACCAGGTAAAGCTACCCAAACTCTCCCATTTCTCTAAATAGCTTTTGGTAATGCGCTCCATCGTCGCCAGATAATTGGCTAACGCCGGACCATGAAAGGCTGGCATCAGCAACTTGCGGTTCCGGCGATGTTGGTCACCTTCTTGCAAAAATAGTGATTCGCCAAGTAGTTCTTTAAACGTATCAGGCCAACCATTGCGCCACGAGAACCGATGCATATTGCTGGACAAGATAAATTGGTTGGCTTGTGCGCCGACCATAATTACAGTTGGACGCCCTAAAATCTTGGTCTTGAAAATTGACCCATACTTTTTTTGGCGCTTAACGGCAAAATCTGGATCGGACAAGAAGCTAAGGGTTTCGCCAATCACCGGCAAACCAAAGCTACCTGGAGGTAAAGGACGCGAGGCAATAGCACCCTTTGAAGTCATGGAAGCTCCTTCCGAATCAAACTACATCAACTAGAATTCTAAGAATTCTCTTTTTTAAGATAGACTGCGATCGCTCTTTGAGATTTTGTACCTCCAGTATTTCCGCGTTCGTCTACCGCCTTCACTATCAGCAGAGCCTTGGAACTCAACCTCAAAAATTTTTCTTTCCTTAGCTCCTGGTATGAGTTCCGGCAGTTCCTATTCAAGAATTTTTTGAAGTGTCATCCTTTAAGATGTAAAATAATAGTTTTGGGTAAAGATTTAGTCAGGATAGGAAAGAGGAAGCTATATGTCGCGATATCGAGGCCCGCGTTTGCGGGTTGTGCGCCGTTTGGGCGATCTACCGGGTTTGACTCGCAAGACGCCAAGACGTGCCTACCCACCGGGTCAGCATGGTCAAGCTCGCAAGAAGCGCTCAGAATATGCCATTCGACTCGAAGAGAAGCAAAAACTCCGCTTCAACTATGGCATTACAGAAAAGCAGTTGCTGCGTTATGTCCGCAAAGCGCGTCGGGCAACGGGTTCAACGGGTCAATCCTTGCTGCAACTGTTGGAAATGCGCCTAGATAACACCGTATTTCGTTTGGGCATGGCTGGTACGATCCCAGCTGCACGCCAGTTAGTGAATCACGGTCATGTAACGGTTAACGGTCGGATAGTAGATATTCCCAGCTATCAGTGCCGTGCTGGCGAAGTCATTGGTGTTACGAACCGCGAACGTTCCAAGCGTCTGGTACAACAAAACCTGGAATTCCCCGGTTTAGCGAACCTCCCAAGCCATTTAGAGTTTGATAAAAACAATCTCACTGGTAAGGTGAATGGCGTTGTCGATCGCGAGTGGATTGCCTTGCAAATTAACGAACTGCTAGTGGTTGAGTACTACTCGCGGAAAGCTTAAATTAATCGTCATTGGTCATTGGTCATTAGTCATTGGTAAACGACTAATGACTAAGGGCTAAGGACTACTAACTATCCACCAATTTGAGACATAGTGCGGGTATAAGTCCCGGTCGTCCCGGAGGTGCGCTGCTTAAAGTTAATTTCTGGTTTAATCATCAACAGCTGACGTACTTGCGCTCTCAAATCAACTGGGTCAACACCACTACGAAGGGCGGTTTTTAAGTCAATTTGACCGCTTTCATTTAAAAGACAAGGGCGCAGCCAGCCATCGGCAGAAAGTCGCATCCGGTTGCAGCGATCGCAAAAACATTCTGACATCTGACTGATAAATCCGAGAGTCCCCAAAGCACCAGGAATCTGGAAAACATCAGCAGGGCCATTACCTAGGACATTGGATTCTATCAATCCAAAAGCTTCGCGAATGCGCTGGCGCAACTCTTCTGACGACACCCAAGCACGCTCACCAAATAGCTCGGCGTTACCAATTGGCATAAACTCAATAAACCGGATGTGCCAGCGACGGTCAAGGGTAAGGGCAGCTAAATCTAGGATTTCCTGATCGTTGACTCCCGGAATTACTACAACATTCAGCTTCAGGGGGTCGAACCCGACGCGATGGGCAGATTGAATTCCTTCCCAAGTTTGCTGCCAGCGCGATCGCCCCCTATTACCAATAATTTTGTCAAATGTCTCTGGATCGAGAGAGTCGAGGCTGATATTAATCCGCCGTAAACCTGCGTCGTAGAGGTCTTGTGCCATTCCTGCCAGTAAATAGGCATTGGTCGTCATTGCCAAGTCTTGGGTTTGGGGAAGAGAAGCGATCGCTCTTACTAATTCCACAACACCGGGACGCAGCAGTGGTTCGCCACCCGTGAGGCGGAACTTTCTAAACCCCACGGGGATAAAGACTTCCTTTAGTAAGGTAAGGAGTTCGCGATCGCTTAACAATTCTTGCCGTAGGATATAGTCCAGTTCTGCCCCTTCCGGCATACAGTATTGGCACCGGAAGTTACATCGGTCGATGAGGCTAATACGAAGATAATCTACCTGGTTCATTATTTCCTTCTAAGGTATTGGGAGTCAGGTACAGCAATTTCAGATTTGAGGATTAAAAATCCACCCGATGAATCCAAAATTCACCTATTCCTACTCCCCATTCCCTATTTTGCTCGATTTGTCAAGCTTGTAACTTCACTAGTCAGGGTTGTAGGTTTGGCAGAAGCGATTCGCCCAGCGCTAGCTTCACTTTGGCGGTAGGGGCAACTCATGGGTCACCCTTACTACTCTGTCTCATTTCTTATACCAAGCTTGTTGCCACTGCTTCATTTGGTCAATTTCTTTTTGCTGTGAAGTCAGAATATCTTGAGCCATTTGCTTGATTTCAGGGCGCTTAGACTTACTTAAGGCATCTTTCGCCATCGTTAAAGCGCCCTCATGGTGAGGAATCATCGCGTTGATGAAGCGTTGGTCAAACTGAGCGTCTGCTGCACCTAAGTCCATGCTCATCATCATGGCTTGCTTTTGTTCCGGTGACATTTCCATCATGTGTCCCATCTGAGCGTGATAAGCCATCGGTTTATCTCCTGCCTTGGGATACCAAGCTTGTCGCCACTGTTTCATCTGCTTAATTTCTTGGTTCTGAGCTTTAATGATGTTGTCGGCAAGTTGTTTAATTTCAGGACGTTGAGATTTCTGTTGGGCTTCTTTTGCCATTTCCACCGCGCCTTGATGGTGAGGGGTCATCGCATCAATGAACCGCAGTTCGTAGTCAGCATCAGCTGGCCCTAAATCCATTGCCATACTATGGTTCATGCCACTACCGTGCCCCATGTGCTGCTTGCCAG
>DATNQT010000161.1:0-4012 GCA_036703885.1 Candidatus Sericytochromatia bacterium | reverse complement strand
TACCAATAGAGAATTTAACTATAAATAAATAAGCTCTTGTTAAGAGGTAAAAATAAGATCTAGTTTCAGGCTAAATCCAGCAAATCGTTAAATTTAAGCCTTAGGAACGTGGATTAAATAACTTGCACAATTCAGAATCTCTGTAGGGGTGGCGTATGTGCCGCCTCTACCACAAACTGGAGATTAATAAATTTGTGTTCATTAGCATTTTGGCATAGAGTTCAGAAATGGATGAGGTTTCCTTTCTGAACTCCTGACTCCTGGTTATCAGACTTCTTTTTTAATCAGCTCTTTGTCTGACTTTAGCCTTTTGGGCTGCACAGTTCTCACCTTTGTTTTCATCTCCATTGGTAACTTTATTTTGGAGTCGGCACTGCTCGAAGGTAATTTGAGCCGCACTTTCTTTTGGAAGTTGAGCCTGTTTTTCCAGAGCTTTTTTAAAAAATTCTAAAGATTCTTGCTTTTTATCCTGGAACCTCAGAATTTGCGCTTTCAGGTATAGTATCTCTGGATTGTTTGGTGTCGAAGCAAGGGCACGGTCTACATAGCCCATTGCTTTGTCATACTGTTTTAAATCTCGATAGCCAACAGCAATACCACGATAAGCTAAATAAGAGGGAGAACCGTACTTTTCTAACTTGGCGATCGCCTGACCAGGGTCAGAAAAAGGTAAATTAACCGCTAGTATCAAATCCATGTAGCCTGCCATCAAGTTCAGCTCTGGGTCGTTGGGGTCAACTTTTTTCGCCTGATCAAGAGCTTGGAAAACTTTCTGCAATTTGGTCACAGCACCTACAGGTCCGTTCTTTTTGAAATCGTAAGCACCTTCTAAGAAATGACCTACCGCCGTGTAAAGATTTGCCCGCAAAGGGTCTGTCGAAGTAAGTTGCTGGGCAGTTTGCATGGTTTTGGAGGCGTAGCGATTGAGGGTATCCCAATCTCCATTTGTGTAAGCTAGCGCCCCCTGCATGGCATAAACTAGGGGTTCCTTGGAATCAGTCGCCTCTGCTTTAGTGAGGTAGTCTTTAGCTCCTTTATAGTTCCCGTCCTTGAAGATAGACTCAAAAGCAGCTTGCGTATTGTCGCCAATAGCGCGAGGATTACTAGTGCGAAAGGGATCGGCAGCAAAAGTAGGCGCTGCCCACACACCAAGTACCATAACCGCTGCACTGGCAAAGGCTTTCATCGTTTGTTTTGGTGCAAGAAACCAAGTTGTCATTGTCATCTTCACAAAAATGATGATTAATTAAAATCTGACGTAGCCATTGATTCGAGGTTCCACTTAGACCCCACCAACGCGAGTACATGGACATTGCCATGAAAACTTCTCTTCCCCACTCCCTATTTTTAGATTAGGTAATTGTTTGGTGAATCAAGCTCAAGTTTGTCAAAATTGAGAAGAACTAGGCGATCGCGCTATATTGGCAGCTACCGCATAGGATAATTTTGTCTGACCTGTGGATGAATACAACCTTGATATCAATAATTGAATTGTAGCGATGAGCCTCACCGCATCTCGCGATCGCTTTGCGCCGCTAGTTCCTCCCAAACCGTTGCGAACAAAGCTAACCTGCCCTTCGCGAGTTCCTTCTAAATCCCAAAAAGCCCTTTTCTCGTACCAATCTTGATGTTGTACATTAGAAACCTGACTTACCACCCGCCTGCTACTCCCTCCGCAATCTTAAAAGCCCTCAACCTGGAACTCGCACCGCAACAACTGGGCTTAGTCATTGGACCGAGTGGTTCTGGCAAAAGTACTTTCTTAGAAATTTTGGCAGGGTTGGCAGAACAAACATCAGGCGGCCTCTTCTGGCGAGAACAAGAACTCACTCCAGATCACCTGCAACAACTCGGAGGCTTGGTGTTTCAGTTCCCAGAGCGGCATTTTTGTGGCAGTACGATTTTAGAGGAATTGCGACTGGGACATCCAGAGTTAGGATCTGAGAAAGTTCACGAAGCCTTGGCAGAAGTTGGACTAGCAGATATATCCCTACAGACCGCACCTCATGCCTTGAGTGGAGGACAGCAACGACGCCTTGCCCTAGCCGTACAGCTAATTCGCCAACCGAATATTCTGATGTTGGATGAACCCACGGCTGGGTTGGATTGGTCGATGCGGCGTCAGTTGGTCAATTTACTCGCTAAACTCAAAACTCACTGGACGCTACTTGTCGTCACTCACGATGCGGGTGACTTGCTCAAAATTGCTGACTGCTGCTGGACTATCAACCACGGGGAACTCAAATCAGTTGACCCCGCCACGCTGGCAGCAAAAGAAGCCGAACCACAGCCAGCTATTTAAAGTTCTCATTGTTTATTGTTAGTGGAGTAAATACCTAAGAGAGTTCCAAATTAAAAAGTATCTCCTGTAGACGTAGCCGCTTTGAAAGAGTCACAACCAGCGTAACGGATTACTTTTGTTGACTTGCCTTTCTCTAAACCCCTCCAGCAACGGATAATTTATTTTTTGGAAGTCTTAATAGTCTAATTCAGAAAAGATTGAAATCGGTTCATCAGTGTCCGTCTAACCACTAACACCCCCTCAAATGAGTGATATCGAAACCTTGAGGCTGCCGCAGATGGCAGACCTCTGGCAGCAAACCCTAAATTGGCAGCCAACTGTCGAGCAGCAGCAGCTATTTCAGCAGTTATATGAAGGTATTCTGGAAGGCAACCAACAGCTAAATTTAACTCGCATTACAGAACCCGTGGATTTCTGGGAAAAACACTTGTGGGATTCTTTACGGGGAGTTTGGAGTCCAACGTTGAGAGTTAGTGGTACAGGGTCAGAAGATAATAGTGAAATTAATTCTACCCCTATGAAGGTGATTGATATTGGGACAGGTGCGGGGTTTCCGGGGTTACCTGTCGCGATCGCATTTCCTCACTACTCGGTTACCTTACTTGATTCCACCCGCAAGAAAATTAGTTTTCTCGAAACCTTGCTAGTCAAACTCGGTATTAACAATGCTACGACTTTGACGGGTAGAGGAGAAGCACTTGCTGTACAGCCTCAGCACCGACAAACCTACGACATTGCTTTACTTCGCGCCGTTGCACCTGCACCCGTTTGTGCAGAGTATGCGCTGCCACTGCTAAAAACAGGCGGTTTAGCTATTCTCTATCGGGGTCATTGGACGGATGATGAAACTGAGGCTTTAAAGCCAGTTATTGAACGCTTAGGCGGTGCGATCGAATTAATTGAAAGCTTCACGACTCCAATTACCAACAGCATTCGTCACTGCTTATACTTACGGTCTTACGCCCCTAAAAAGGAAGTACCAATTAGAAAGAAAGACAGAAAATAGTTTTTTGTAAGCTCTCAGTCTTTAGAGCTAAGTGAGCAATTTAGCTGTTGAAAACCCTCAAATGTTTACACGATACAAGTCTTGAAGCTGATAGCTAAATGCTCACGTTGTTTCGTTTCCATTCTGCGGATAAATTTATTCGTCTTTTTGCTCTATACAAACAAAATTTATTCCCAATCTTTGCTTGTTGTATAGGGTTGAGCAATTACAACCAAAGACTGACTCCTGGTTGGGCGATGTCTCCCTTTAGATCAGTGTATTTGATTAAGTTTGATTGTTACATTGACGACAGGTAACAAACCGCATCAGCTTGGGTGTTAAGTCGTTTTAAAGGAGATAATCATGACTACTAATAACTTGCCTTTTGATATTAATAAGCCTGACGACAAAGTTGACTCCATGCCGGAGCCAATTGTTGTTAAGCATGAGGAAAATGCTGACCTCGTTCAAGACGAGCAACACGATGCTCATCCAGTAGCTACAGCGATTGGTGCTGCGGGTGGTGGTGTAGCGGGTGCAACGATTGGTAGATTAGTCGGTGGTCGAGTTGGTGCTGCGCTCGGTGCTGTTGCAGGTGCTGTTGCAGGCGGTATCACAGGTAATGCAGCGGCTGAAAGCCTCGATCACACAGTAGAAGGTGTAGTGGACGCTGTTAAGGATGTCGCTGAGAGCGTCAAGCCATCCATCACAGGTGCCGCAGATGC
>DATNQT010000160.1:0-2603 GCA_036703885.1 Candidatus Sericytochromatia bacterium | reverse complement strand
GAAGTTGTCGAACAAGCCGCGATCGCATCTTCCAAGTGGATGGGTAAAGGCGAAAAAGACATCGCCGACCAAGTGGCTGTAGAAGCCATGCGCGAGCGGATGAACAAAATTCATATGCGCGGCAGGATCGTAATCGGAGAAGGAGAGCGCGATAATGCCCCTATGCTCTATATCGGGGAAGAAGTTGGGATTTGTACTCGTGAGGACGCTAAAGCGTTTTGCAACCCAGATGAACTCGTTGAAATTGATATTGCCGTTGACCCCTGCGAAGGCACTAACCTAGTCGCCTACGGACAAAATGGCTCAATGGCTGTGCTAGCAATTTCTGAAAAGGGTGGTTTGTTTGCTGCTCCTGACTTTTACATGAAGAAGCTGGCAGCACCTGCGGCGGCACAGGGTCATGTAGATATTAATAAATCAGCTACCGAAAACCTGAAAATTCTCTCTGAGTGCCTGGATCGCTCCATTGAGGAATTGGTAGTTGTCGTGATGAAACGCGATCGCCATAACGACCTGATTAAAGAAATCCGCGATGCTGGCGCGAGAGTCCGCCTAATTAGTGATGGAGATGTCTCTGCTGCCATTTCCTGCGCCTTTTCGGGTAGCAACATCCATGCTCTGATGGGTATCGGTGCTGCACCAGAAGGTGTGATTTCAGCCGCAGCGATGCGTTGCTTGGGTGGACACTTCCAAGGTCAACTCGTCTATGATCCAGCGATCGTGAAAACCGGACTGATTGGCGAAAGCAAAGAAAGCAACCTGGAGCGACTGAAATCTATGGGAATCAACGACCCAGATAAAGTTTACAACGCTGATGAGTTAGCTTCTGGTGAAACTGTACTATTTGCCGCTTGTGGCATCACTCCAGGCACCTTGATGGACGGCGTGCGGTTCTTTAGTGGCGGCGCACGGACTCAGAGTTTGGTCATTTCCAACCAGTCCCGCACCGCTCGGTTTGTGGACACAATTCATATGTTCGACAAACCAAAGTCCTTACAACTGCGGTAGTAGCGCTCCCCAAGAGGCGAACTCACCGATGAAAATTAGTGAGTTAACCAGAGTATGGGCGATCGCGCAAGCTTCTTTTCAGCGGTTTTATGCTGGAATAAGGTGGGACTAAGTTCAAGAGTGCTAACGAACTAGACTTTAATGCTGTCTTCCCAGACAAGACAGCATCCCCTCTTAATCAACGTCCCCCCAAGCCCATACTCTGGTTTTAATAAACTTTTGATTTTCAAACACTTCATGATGATGAGGGATTGAGTCGAAACTTTTAAGATTACACGGGCTACAACCCTCCATAATTCTCTTTACAAACATCGTGATATCTAACCGAAAAGACGACAAACATTTGGAGAAACTATGCATATCGCAGTCGTAGGTTTAAGTCACAAGACAGCGCCAGTTGAAGTTCGGGAAAAACTGAGCATTCAAGAAGCGAAAATGGAAAGCGTGATGCAGGAGCTGTGTAGCTATCCCCACATCGAAGAAGTAGCAATACTCAGCACCTGCAATCGCCTGGAAATTTATGTTGTTGCCAAGGAAACCGAGCAGGGAATTCGAGAATTAACCCAGTTCCTTGCAGAATTAAGTCAACTGCCGATGCACCAGCTGCGGCAACACCTATTCATTTTGTTGCATCAGGATGCCGTTATGCATCTGATGCGGGTGGCTGCTGGTTTAGATAGCTTGGTGTTGGGAGAAGGACAAATTTTGGCACAGGTCAAAAATACCCATAAACTAGGTCAGCAACACAAAGGGATCGGACGCCTACTTGATCGCCTTTTTAAACAGGCAATGACAGCCGGAAAGCGCGTCCGCAGTGAAACCAGCATCGGCACGGGCGCGGTTTCGATTAGTTCTGCTGCGGTAGAATTAGCTCAGATTAAAGTCCAGAATTTAGCTGGCTACCGCGTCGCAATTATTGGCGCAGGTAAAATGTCGTGCTTGCTCGTAAAACACCTTTTGGCGAAGGGCGCAGTTCATATCTCAATCTTGAATCGCTCCTCTAAACGTGCGGAGGAATTAGCCAATCAGTTTCCAGACGCTAACCTGGAACTGTGTCCACTTTCAGACATGATGACGGTGCTGGCAGCGTCAGACTTAGTATTTACCAGTACCGCCGCTACCGAACCCTTGCTCGATCGCGCAAAGTTGGAAGCTACTTTGGAGCCGAATCGACATTTGATGCTGTTTGATATCTCCGTCCCAAGGAATGTGGCAGCAGATGTCAATGAGCTAGAAAATGTACAGGCATTCAATGTTGATGACTTAAAAGCTGTAGTGGCACAGAACCAAGAAAGCCGCCGCAGGATGGCGATGGAAGCTGAGTTGCTATTGGAGGAAGAGGTAGAAGCTTTTGACGTGTGGTGGCGATCGCTCGACACAGTAATGACCATTAGCTGCCTGCGAAACAAAGTAGAAACCATCCGCGAACAAGAGCTAGAAAAAGCCCTATCCCGTTTGGGTTCTGAATTTGCAGAAAAACATCAAGAAATCATCGAAGCCCTAACGCGGGGTATCGTCAACAAAATTCTCCATGACCCGATGGTACAGTTAAGGGCAGAGCAGGATATTGAAGCGAGACGCCGAGCCATGCAATC
>DATNQT010000159.1:0-12821 GCA_036703885.1 Candidatus Sericytochromatia bacterium | reverse complement strand
GATATAAGCGATCGTGCGATCGAATTCTTTCTCGGAATCTGGATAGGATTTGCCAATTTCCCACATCAAGAGATTGACAACTTCCTGCTTCTTCTCCTTCATCCGATAGGCGAAGTCTTGAATATGCTCAATCCTGCCACTGACAGACATCGTCGGCCAGTGTCCTCTGCCGTTGTTATAGGCTACTACGGCAGCATCGAGCGCTTCTAAGGCCTCTTTTTCTGACAACATTGGAACGCTGCCAATCACTTTTTGGGAAAACCCATCTGCCGTTTTCACATAAATTGATGACGAGACTTCTTGCCTTGATCCCTCCCAGTGCCGCAGCAAGCCATCGATCAGATATTCAGTTTGATGTATCGGGTCAGGCAGCTGAAATTCTCCTGGGATACTAGATTCGTCCGGAAAAATTGAGTTAATTTTGGCTTGTAGTTGGGGTTTTTCTTGTAGTTGCATAGCCTTATCTCGTTAATCAAAAACTAAACCTTTTTCGGGGGATAAGTATTTGGAACTTTACCTGAAATTCAGCTTTTCCCTAACTGGCATCCCCCGGTTCGCTATTACTTTAGCTGTGTTGAGTTATCCCTCCAGTTCTTCTGATTTATTAGTAATAATGGTGCAATCAGAAGTAGGAATCCCAACGCAGGTCAGCACATATCCTGAGGCAATCTGCTCGTCATCTAAGAATTGTTGCTCAGACTGATCGAGCGAACCTTCTTTCAGCAACCCTGCACAGGTGGAACAAGCACCAGCACGACAGGAATAAGGCAGGTCGAGTCCCTGTTCTTCACCAACATCGAGAATATGTTCACCTTCTGGAACTTCAATCGTTGTGTCAAGCCCTTCGTCTTCGTTGATTAATCTGACTTTGTAAGCGGTCGCCATATTATGAGTCTCCTATCAAAGAGAAATTACTCAATCAATTTCACTGAGAAGTAGGCAAAAACTAGAAACAGAAACACTTAGCTGTCCAGTTCAGTTGTTAGTGAAAAGTTATCCTGTCTAAAAATAGTAGGTGTCTATCAATAGATAGTTTATTTCAGCAAATTTCTGTACCTTTAGACAGATAGATCTAGGGTTTTCATTTTGGTCGTTAGTCAGGCAATATTCTCTTCTAAGGCTTTGTTGGTCTACTTCAGAGGCTCTTGTTCTATGTGCATTGAGTAGGCTAATGCCACCTCTCTGGGATTAGACAAAAGACCTGTTAATCAGGGAATCTTAACAATTTAATTAACATAGTTATATCCCTATTATCTAGTTAAACCTTCGTCAGCCTTTGAGCAGTTATTCATGCAACAAACGTATAAACTCATGCTTTAAATGCATGAGTAGAGCTATGTTTTATTTCTTATTTATCTTCTAACTTTTGAGAGAGCTTTTTAATTTTCATGATATTTAAAAACGTTATCTAAGATACGGATCAACTCACCCAAACTTTGATAAAGCTTAGTAAAGCTAAGGCTCTAACTACAGAGCCAGACCTTTTGTTTGTAACAAACAAAACTGTTACAGAAGACCTTTAGAAAAATCTATTAGCCCCAATCTGTAGGGCAACCGCCTGTATAAAACCCAGTTATAGCTCGACTGCCCTGTATGAGATTTACCTCACAGCGTCTGGGTGAAATTCTTGAATTTATTGGAGAATTCCATGTTCAAAACCGCTACCAAATTACCAGATCGTCTGGATGATTATTACCAACAAATTAAGAAAATCATCCTCTCTCGTCAAAACCCCATCACAGGTTTACTACCTGCTTCTACTGCTGTTAATGCCCACGGTGACTATAATGATGCCTGGGTGCGAGACAACGTTTACAGCGTTTTGGCTGTGTGGGGTTTGGCGCTAGCTTATCGCAAACTTGATGAAGACAAAGGACGTAGCTATGAACTAGAACATAGCGTCATCAAGCTAATGCGTGGGTTGTTGTACGCGATGATGCGACAGGCTGATAAAGTTGAGCGATTTAAATATACTCAAGCCATAAAAGATTCTTTACACGCCAAGTACAACACTCAAACAGGTGAGATCGTTGTCGGGGATGGTGAATGGGGACATTTACAAGTTGACGCCACCTCGCTTTGGTTGCTGATGCTTGCCCAAATGACTGCTTCGGGATTGGAAATTATCGACACGATCGACGAAGTGAACTTTGTCCAAAATTTGGTTCACTACATTGGTCGAGCCTACCGAACTCCCGATTATGGCATTTGGGAGCGAGGCAATAAGATTAATAATGCTCATCCAGAACTCAACGCCAGTTCTGTTGGCATGGCAAAAGCCGCACTGGAAGCGATTAATAAACTGGATTTGTTTGGTATCCGTGGCTCTCAAGCATCAGTTATCCACGTCCTACCCGATGAAATTGCTCGCGCCCGAATTACGCTGCAAAACTTGTTACCTAGAGAATCTAATTCTAAGGAAGTTGATGCTGCCCTATTGAGCGCGATTAGTTTTCCTGCGTTTGCTGTGGAAGATGCGGAGTTAGTGGAACGTACGCGATCGGAAATTATCAATAAACTGCAAGGACGGTATGGTTGCAAACGTTTTTTGAGGGATGGTCATCAAACTGTTTTGGAAAATTGCGATCGCTTGCACTACGAACCTTGGGAACTGCAACAATTTGAACATATCGAGTGCGAGTGGCCTTTGTTTTTCACCTACCTACTCTTGGATGGTATCTTTCGGGGAGATGCAGAGCAAGTCAAAGAATACCAGGAGCGTTTGGAGTCATTACTGATTGAACGTGATGGTTTACGCCTCTTACCAGAACTTTACTACGTTCCTGCTGAGAATATAGAGGCAGAGAAGGCAAATCCCCACAGTCAGCCACGTTTACCGAACGAAAATATCCCCTTGGTTTGGGCGCAAGGGTTGTATTTGCTAGGTCAGATGTTGAGTGAAGGGTTATTGTCCGTTGGAGATATTGACCCCTTAGGACGCTACTTATGCGTAGGTCGGCAACGGGAGGCGATCGTACAAATCGCGCTGCTGGCGGAAAATGAACAGTTGCAAGCCAAACTGAAAGTTCACGGTATCGAGACACAAACACCCAAGCAAGTAGAGCCGATTCAAGTGCGTCATGGTAGAGAACTGTCAGCAGCTTATACCCAAGTTGGTCGCAACGACAAACTAGGACTGACTGGGCGTCCGGCGCGGCGTTTGCGAAGTCTGACGACATCGAGAATTTATCGCCTTCGGGGCGAGACAATGGTTTTCCTGCCGTGCATTTTAGATCCGCAGCAGTTTTACCTGACGCTTGACTACCATTTCCTGGTGGAAGCGATTAAAAGCGAACTGGCTTATATTCGGAACCATTGGGACCAAATAGGGCGTCCTACGATGACGCTAATGTTGACGCATACGATGCTGGAGACGGGCAGTGATGCCCTGCTGGCACTAATGCAGGAACTTACTGACGGTCATTGCAATGGTGTCAAGGTCAAACTGGGGCGGTTGAAGCAGTTGATGTTAACCGCAGGAACTGAACGAATTGATTTTTTGCATGACTTTGAATTTTCTCAAGAGGCGATCGTCAAAGATACCGAGCTTCAGCAGTACCACTTGGCTTGTCAGCCAGAGAAAAATTCACTGTTGGATTATAGCCAAGAATTTCAGATCGAAAGTGAAACCCAGGTAGAGGTGTTACTGCAACAGTTACGTACCTCTGTTAACCTCTACGAGCAAATTCAGTTGTTGCAGAGATTAATCCGTCTGAGAGGTCTGGAGTTTGACACGGGCTTTGGTGGATGGGGAGAGTCTGTCACGGTAGCGGATTTGCTTGATGAAGTCTACACCAAGGCGGGTCAATTAGGCATCTGGGCGATTATCCGTCAAGCCGCTGGGTTGCGACAGATGGTCGATCTTTGCTTGTCGGACATGGTGACTAATCTGCTGGTACGCGGTAAGCAGGTTGCAGTAGGCAGGTCTTACAGTGAGGCGTCACTGATTACCAGTCCGATACCGAACAACCAAATAATGCCAAAAATCCAGAAGTTCTGTCGGGAGGATATTCGGGATGGCGTCCTGAGTCAGGAAATTCTGATTTATCTCGGTATCTTAATTAGGTCGGAACCTCACTTGTTTAAAGGTCTACTGACGTTACGTGTAGGTTATCTGATTCTATTGATTACTAGCCAACTGGCACAGGAGTTGAGTGTTACTCAGGATGAAGCCTATCAACACTTGATGGAAAAACCGCCCTCTGAGGTGGCGAGGCGGCTGCATCGGGTAATGGCTGACTATGCAAAGATGGCTCAACTGTTGCACCAGCAAGAATCGCTCTTAGTCAAACACAACGAGAATGAGATTGATTGGGACGTGCAACCGACAGCACAAGAAGAAAATCAGCTACCAGAAGAGGGGTGGTTGCGTTATCGGCAACAGTTGGGAAGTATGAACCACGTCCCCAAAGACTTTTTCAAATGTGTTTGGCAATTGATGAAACACTGTAAAGGCGTGTTAATTGGCGATAAGCTAGAGCCTCACAATCGTCTGGATAGCGAGTTGTTACTGGCACAGATGACTCCGGGGGAAAAGAATTTTGCGCTGCGGGTGGAGCATCTACTCAATAAAATTTCAGTGCCAGAGTATCGGCAAGTCAATGTTGAGATACTGATGGTACTGGCTCAAGTGTGCGAGCGCAACCCCAACTTGCAAATCGAAGAATATATCGTGTTGGATGTGTTAATTGGTCATGCCGTGCGTCTAGCATGGCTGGAACGCTATCCCCGACGAACTGCCTTCTATGATCAGGACAAAGCTGCTGCTTGGTGTTCCTTTTACAACACTTCTCCTAGTGAGTGTGCAAGCTTTTGCGTCAAAGCCTTCCGCTTCCTCACCCAGGTTAGGCAGGCTAGTGCCGTTTAGGGGACTTGGGGACTCTTGAGGCTCGTCTTCGCCATAGATTTTTCCCTAAAACCTAGTACCTACGACCTTACACGAATGTCACTGACTTAAGAAAAGTCATCACACCAATCAACCCTTGTGCAGGGGGTTTGGGGGAGGCACTCCGTCCCCCAATAGGGGGTTTGGGGGAAAGTCCCCCAATCATGGTTTTTCTACAAACGACTACTTTTGGCTTAACTCAGTGACATTCGACCTAACACCAAGACACAGGGATAGTGCGATCGCTTTCTACAATTGAGCCTCTTCGATTTTTTGAATGGGCGACTTGCCGTGAAAACGGATTCCTAAAAACACGTCATATATAAAACTCCAAAAGTTTTTGCTCTCTAACAATCCTAATGATTGCTCACAACCTTTTTCATCTAAAAGAGGCTTAGTTGCATAATAAGCAGGCTGATACTTATACCAGGGGATAGATGGCCAGAGATGATGAATCAAATGGTAATTCTGTCCACCAATAAGTATGTTTAGGACGGGGTTGGGGTAAACTCTGGCATTTTTCCAGCGATCGCGTGATTGATGGGGGCGATGCGGCAAGTAGTCGAAAAATAACCCCAGCGCAAACCCCACAATTGCCGTTGGAATAAACCAAAAGTTGAGAACGTACCCTAAAAAGTCGTACTGACAGGAGATATAGACAATACTGATGACAATTAATCGGCTCACGAACCATTCCAAAAGCTCGTACTTACGCCACAGCCGACGCTTGAAAAAGAAGACCTCATGATACAAAAAGCGGACGCAAATTAACAAAAGTGGTCCACCTGTTGAGACATAATGATCGGGGTCGTTCTCTGGGTCATTAACATTGGCATGATGCTGCAAATGTACCCGTGTGAATACAGGGAAGGCAAAGCCCAGCATCAGCGCACTGCCATGTCCCATCAAAGCATTCACTACAGGGTTTTTATGAGCAGCATTATGACAGGCGTCGTGAATCACCGTTCCTGCGATATGTATGGCGAGAACATTCATGCAAAAGCATAATGGGTCAGGCCAATGCCCAAGCCAGTAGCCACAGTTGGAGATTACGAGTAACGCGATCGCTACTATAAACATCAGTAGCGTTGGATTAAAGCCACTCGGAGGTCCCAGAAATTCTCTAGGAACAGTCAGTGGCTTCTCGGTCTCCAGCATTGTTGTCTTTGCTCCTTTCTACCCTCTTTTGTGTAGTATAAGATACCAGGCTCAAATGATAAAGATTTGTTAAATCAAATCGAACAGGTTTCTTTACAGATTTCCGGTAGCCGCTCTCAAGGCACAAAAGTTATGATGCCGTTATCAATAGCATTTTCCCGGTAGCCGCTCTCAAGGCACAAAAGTTATGATGCCGTTATCAATAGCGTTAGCCCTGACTTTAATCGAATTCTGAAGGATTGATTGAATGATGCCAAAACAGTTTGAGAGAAATTCAGGTTTAATGTCTTGTGTATTGAAAAACCTGGGCTTATCGGCAGGTATTGCGGTTTTACTAGCGAGTAATAGTGCTTTTGCTCTAAATACAAATCCAACACCAGCCAACAAGTTTGAGTTAGCGAAAGAAACTCAAGGACAAACAGAACCCCAACAGTCTAAACCCGATAGTAAAACCTCTAATCAGCCTCGGTTTAGTTGTCAGTTGGCGAACGGTCAATATACCGTGATGTATTACCCAGAGAGTCAAGCGGGTCAATCTTATGCCTGGGCAACTCCCAGTGCTTTAGGAGGTGGCTGGACACCAGAAAAACGTTGTAATGAGATTGGCCGACGTTTGGAACTTTATCGACCTGATGGCTTACTGGAAATGCAGACAGTCGTAGAAAATAATTACAATATTGTCTGTGTTACTACTCAGAAAGACCCCTCTTGCCGAATTGTGCTGACTGTGCCTCCGGGTCAAGATCCACAATTGACACGCGATCGGGTATTCCAAAATTTAACCGTTGCTGATAGCGGTCAGCAGACAGAAGCTGTTAATACTTTTGTTGGTGGAGAGCGTAATTCCCAGCTACTGGATCAGGTAGTAAACCAGGGTCTATCTGTTTTGGGGATCGGCAATAATCCAGTTAAGCGTTCTACAATCAATCTCCGACCTTTCTTAGATGCGGCTGACGGGGGCACGGGTACGCAGTTGTATAGAAGCGCTCCGGCACCATCTAATCCTCGATTAAATCCAGATAGATTTCGTTAACAATGCCGATATATCATAACTTGCCTAATCTTGCCTTTTAGTTGTTAGTTTTTAGGAAAAAGATTACTAAAAATTTGGTTAACCAATTAATCGTTATCCCCTACTAAAAGCTAACAACGTCCTACTCAGCCATTGGAATTAAAACCGACTTAGAACCTTGATTAGGGACGGAAGCATCTAAGAAGTTCTGGTTTTTCAGGATATCGAAGAGGTGAATGTCCGTTTCTAACAAGCAGGTGTGACCCGAATCAGGCAGTATTACCATTTTGGCGTTTGGCAGTAAGTTAACCAGACGTTCGGCTTCCCTTACGGAGGGCAACAGTTGGTCAGCAGCACCAGCAATGACCAAGACGGGTTGAGTAATGCGGTGGAGTTGCGTTTCATCCACCTCAAACTCCGTCACCATATAGATTCGCCAATTCACAGTTTGTGGCGGTACAGACTGCATGGCGTTCAAAAGGGCGCGGCGATCGCTTGGGGCAATTCTTCCCAACGCTGATAAAAACGGTAAAAGACCCACTGCCGATATCGGGTAAATGAAGTCTGGTATCCACCGACCTAATTGGGCACCTAATCGTAGCAAAGGTCGTTGATTAAAGGATGTGGCTGGGTTGACCAAAATAATCCGTTTAAAAAGATCGGGCGACCTCAGTGCTACCTTCACCGCCAAACAGCCCCCGAATGACTCACCACATAGATAAACCGAACGCGAGGGTTGTTTTTTTAATTCCTCTTGAATGAGGTTCACTACGCTAACGGCTAGGTCATCCCAGTCAGTGGAATCATCTGGAGGAAGTGCTAGACAACGAACATCAAAACTTGTTTCTAAACCTTCGGTTTGCGATCGCAACAACTGACCCGTTCCATCCATTCCCGGTAGAAATACAAACAGAGGGTAATCTGGATTCATATGTCTCGGTGTCAGAAAGCAAGGACGGTTCTGAACTTCTGGCATTGTTAAATTTCCATTCAATTACAATTGTTGTTTGTCCTTTGTTATTTCTTATCTGACCAACAACCGATCGCGAACAACTAACAACTCTCGTGTAGCAGTTTAGCAATTTCATCTCGACAAGCCGTAGCGACTTCAGCAACCGCCGACTTTGCCAGTTTTCCTTGATACTGTTCCCGATGTTTTGGTTTAATCCAATAAGGACGACCAACTAATACCGCAACGCGGCGCTGAAGCACCATCGGATGCCAGCCTGGTTGTTCAAATAGGGGTTCTGAGGGGTCAAATATACGTAACAGTCGCAAAGGGACGGCGGAGTTGACGGTTTCTTCTTGAGAGGCGATCGCGACTGGCAAAATTGCCAAATCCCGCACCGGAACCCGTAAAGCCAAGTGAGCAAAGCCTCTATAAAACTTGCTCATTTCATGGGGTTTAGTGAAATGTACCATCGGTTGCGCACCTTCTGGAAACACCCCGACCCACTGATGTTGTTCTAGTAGTTCGGTTGCCTGCTGGAAGAAAGCTTGCTGTCTGTGCTGTGGATCTGAAAGAGGAAAGCAACCCAACTGATTGACAATTTCGCGCATTACAGGAACTTGCCCCATGTAATGATGGCAAGCAATGCGGATGGGATGCCCTAATGCTGCCATTAGCAAAGGTGCATCCATGAAGCTGCGATGGTTACTTACTACTAAAACGGCAGAGTCATGAGGAATGCGATCCTCATGGTATGTAAACAACTGTGTTCCCATTGCCGCTAGCACTAGACGAGAAAGTTGTAGCGGACTATCGGAAAACATGCATTGACACCATACGGGGAGCTGTTAGTTTAACTTTTCTTAACAATACTAATCAATGTTACTGTTTGACAAACACCTTAAGGTAGAAAGGCTTACAGTAGACACGGTTAAGCGGATGAGCGTTTCCACAAAAGCATTGTTGATTTAGTCGCCTTAATTAAGGGGTCGAGGTTATCGTCTACGGTTCAACGAGAGTATCACCAAATTTAAAACTTCATTGATTATTTATAGTTGAGTTAAGAAATTTAAAATCATTTTGAGTAGCTTATCAATTGATTGTATCAATTGATACTTTATTATTGTTAAAAGGCTAAGTGGAGCGAACTAGATCGAGCAGCGACTAGAATTAATACTCGTAAATGAATACTCGTAGGAATACACTAGAAATAAAAAGTGGTTTATGTTAGATAGTATTTTTTATTCCAATGAATCATAGCGATACCAGTAGAAACACTTTTGCTGTAACGACACCCATATACTACGCCAATGAGGTCCCTCATATCGGCAGTGCCTATACAACGATGGCAGCTGATGCAGTGACTCGGTTTGAGAGGCTGCGCGGCAAATCCGTGTTGTTAATTACTGGTACCGATGAGCATGGGCTGAAAATACAGCGTGCAGCCCAAGACAAGGGGCTAGAACCGCAAGTTCACTGCGATAAAATTGCCGCCGAGTTTGAAGCGCTTTGGCACAAGCTCCATATTCACTACGATCGCTTCAGCCGCACGACTTCCCCACGCCATGAAGCGATCGTCAACGAATTTTTTAGGCGTGTTTGGGACACAGGAGATATCTACCTGGGGCAACAAAAAGGTTGGTACTGCGTTCCCTGTGAAGAATTCAAAGAAGAACGCGACCTCTTGGACGAACATCGCTGCCCGCTCCACCCGAATAAACAAGCTGAATGGCGGGATGAACAAAACTACTTTTTTCGACTCTCTAAGTATCAAAATCAGCTAGAGAGCCTGTACAAAGAGCGACCAGATTTTATCCAACCAGAAAGCCGCCGTAATGAAGTCTTAAGCTTTGTCGCTCAAGGACTTCAGGATTTCTCAATTTCGCGAGTGAATCTAAATTGGGGGTTCACCGTGCCAGTCGATCCCAGCCACACCATCTATGTCTGGTTTGACGCTCTACTGGACTACGTTACGGGTCTGCTCGATCCGGATAGCGAACCCACCTTGGAGAATGCTTTAAACAAGTGGTGGCCAATCAATTTACATCTCATTGGTAAAGACATTCTACGCTTTCATACGGTTTACTGGCCTGCCATGTTAATGTCAGCAGGACTGCAAGTGCCCGATCGCATCTTTATACATGGCTTTCTGACGAAGGATGGACAGAAGATGGGGAAAAGTCTCGGTAATACCCTCGATCCCGTAGATTTAGTCAATCGCTATGGTGCTGACGCGATTCGCTACTACTTCCTCAAAGAAATTGAATTTGGGCGGGATGGGGATTTTAACGAGAGCCGTTTCATTGATATTGTTAATGCTGACCTGGCAAATGACTTAGGTAACTTACTCAACCGGACGTTGGGAATGGTGCATAAGTATTGTGAGGGTGTTGTACCAGATGTCAGTGTTGAAGAGATTCCAGCCGATAACTCCCTCAAGGCAATTGGTTTGGAATTGAGCGATCGCGTGGCTCGTGCCTATGAAGCCCTAGCCTTCAGTGATGCTTGTCGGGAAATCTTTACCCTGGTTCGCGCCAGTAACAAATTTATTGACGAGCAGGCTCCTTGGAGCCTTTATAAGCAGGGACAATCGTCAGCTGTAAGACAAGTGTTATACACTGTCTTGGAATCAGTTAGACTAGCAGCTTACCTACTTTCACCGATTATTCCCACTATCAGCACCAAGATTTATCAACAGTTAGGATTTTCAATCGACTTTAATGAAAAAAGAGTCATTAACGATTCTGCCATCTATACAAATCAGGGCACTTGGGGAACCTTACCAGCTCAACAGCAGCTTAGTAAACCAACGCCAGTCTTTGTACGACTGGAACAAGCATAATTTTGTGCCGTCGTCTTGACCATAAGCTTGACTGGCGGCAAATCAAAATTTTGATGGTGGGGAAAGGAGGCATCAATCTTTTTTTTAAATAACAAATCAAGGAATAACAATCATGTTGAATAACTTTAGTACTGACCCTGTTTTCACACCCGAACAAGTTTTAGAAAATCGCGGTCGAGTTGCCATTTTTATAGACGGTTCAAATTTGTTTTATGCCGCCTTGCAATTAGGAATTGAAATTGATTACACAAAGCTACTCGTTCGTTTGACGGCAGGTTCACGACTTTTACGTTCCTTCTTTTATACGGGTGTCGATCGCACAAACGAGAAGCAGCAGGGCTTTTTGTTATGGATGCGTCGTAATGGTTACCGGGTGATTGCCAAAGATTTAGTGCAACTACCAGATGGGTCTAAGAAAGCGAATCTAGATGTAGAAATCGCTGTGGATATGATGGCGTTGGTCGGTTCCTACGACACGGCAGTTCTGGTCAGTGGTGATGGGGACTTGGCTTATGCCGTAGATGCAGTAAGCTATCGAGGGGTGCGCGTTGAAGTAGTAAGTCTGCGATCGATGACCAGTGATAGTCTGATCAATGTTGCTGACCGATATATCGACCTCGACAATATCAAAGAAAGTATCCAAAAGACCCCTCGACAAAATTATACCTACCGCCCACTATCTAGCATTGGCATGATAGATGAGCCGGAAGAATAATCAAAGGGGTTAGAGGTCATTAGTTATTGGTCATTTGTCATTGGTCATTGGTCATCGACTTGGCGGCTGCGGACTAACAACTAATAACTGATAGCTAATGACGAAATATCGGGATTTAAAGCAAGCGAATTTAATGTTTTTTAGCTCAAAACGAAGCCTTGCTTTTGCATTTTGCATTTTTACGTTTGCCTTATTATCAGCTTGCAATAGTCAAAACCAGACTGAAAAGAAACTAAAGAAAGATACGGCAGCGACGGAAATTGAAGGGAGCCTTATCTTTAACAATGTCACCCTCGATCAAGCCGATGAAAAGGGGCGTCCTTTATGGAAAGTTAAGGCAAAGCAAGCAACGTACAGTAAAGATAAAAAAACAGCTCAGATTGAGAAGCCGACTGGAGATTTATTCCAGGACGGGAAAGTTGTATTGCAGGTGTCAGCCAATAGCGGAGAAGTCCAAATCCGGCAGACAGGTAACAAGATTTTTCTTAAAGGGCAAATTAAGGCTACAGACATCCGTAATGGTGCAATATTCAGGGGAGATGAGTTGGAGTGGAGTCCAAAGGAAGATTTGTTAGTGGTTCGCAATAACCTGAAAGGCGAACACCCCCAACTACAGGCAACAGCAAAAGAAGGGCGGTACTTTACTCGCAAGGAGCAGGTAGAATTAATCGGTCAAGTAGCGGCGATCGCCAAAGACCCAGATTTGCTAATGAAGACGGAACATTTATTTTGGCAAATCAAAGAGCAGCAGGCGAATAGCGATAAACGCACTCAAATCGAACGATATAAAGCCAAAACAGTAACTGACCGAGTAGAGGCAGACCAATCTCAGGTCAATTTGAAAACCAAGATAGCAACACTAAAGCAAAACGTTCAGCTGACATCAATAGAGCCACCTCTTTTGATGTCGAGTAATTCAGCTATCTGGAACTCAAACGCTCGAACCGTCGTGTTAGATCAGCCAGTCAAGATTGTCCATCAGAAAGAAAATGTCGTTGTCACGGGCAATCAAGGTCAAGTCGATATGGAGCGAAAAGTTGCAACTTTGACAGGTGGCGTCCAGGCTATAGGTAGTCGCCAGCAAGAACTGTACGCTACTCAGATGACTTGGGAAATGCCGAATCAGAATATTCAGGCATCAGGCAATGTGATTTACAAACAAGTTAATCCACCCTTTAATGTGACAGGACCGACAGCGGTGGGTAAACTTCAAGACCAAAGCATTGTTGTTAGTGGTGGCACTGGTAACAGAGTAGTGAC